>JAGHSE010000276.1 GCA_018066015.1 Candidatus Colivivens equi | reverse complement strand
CTGCTCGGAACAAACCTCAACCGACGACAAACCGAGAGCAATTGCAAGCTTGCTTGGCATTGCCGAGGTGCGAAGGAGGAAGACAAAAGTCAAAATCGCAAGAAATGAATTTATAGAACCCACCTATAATTGATGAGTTGATAATTTAGAATGGCTGACAACAAATCAATAGTTGATGATGTAGTGAATCAACAATATAAATACGGATTCACTACCGATGTGCAGACAGAGATAATTGAGAAGGGGTTGAATGAAGACATCATTCGTCTCATATCAAGTAAAAAACAAGAACCCGACTGGTTGTTGGATTTTCGTCTGAAAGCATTTAAGTACTGGAAGACCCAAAAACAACCAAATTGGGGACATGTCCATCTGCCTGACATTGATTATCAAGCCATATCATATTACGCAGACCCTACCGTCAAAGGGCAAAAAGGCAATTCCACCCCTCAGGACATTGACCCTGAGTTGATGAAGACTTTTGACAAACTGGGTATTCCGCTTGAAGAAAGAATGGCATTGGCTGGTACTGCAGTTGATGCCGTCATGGACTCGGTATCTGTTAAGACCACTCACAAAAAAGCACTTGAATCCAAAGGTATAATATTTTGTTCTATTAGTGAAGCAGTAAAGTCACACCCTGACTTGATTCAGAAATATCTTGGAAGTGTAGTTTCTTATAAAGATAACTTCTTTGCAGCACTCAACTCGGCAGTCTTCAGTGATGGTTCATTTGTGTACATTCCTAAAAACACTCATTGTCCAATGGAATTGTCCACATATTTCCGTATCAATGCCCGCAACACCGGACAATTTGAGCGCACTCTCATAGTTTGCGATGATGACTCATACGTCTCTTATCTTGAAGGATGCACAGCGCCAATGCGCGACGAAAACCAACTCCATGCTGCAATAGTGGAAATAGTGGTAATGAATAATGCAGAGGTAAAATATAGTACAGTCCAGAATTGGTACCCAGGTGACTCTAATGGCAATGGCGGTGTTTATAATTTAGTTACCAAACGTGGACACCTGATTGGAACAAACAGCAAACTTTCCTGGACTCAGGTTGAGACTGGTTCTGCTATTACTTGGAAATATCCTAGTTGCATTCTTTCAGGCGACAACTCTCAGGCTGAATTCTACTCAGTAGCTGTCACTAATCATTATCAGCAAGCAGATACCGGAACAAAGATGATTCATCTTGGACGCAACACCAGAAGCACCATCATTAGCAAAGGTATCAGTGCTGGTCATAGCCAAAACTCCTACCGTGGATTAGTCAAAGTTTCATCAAAAGCCGACAACTCGCGCAATTACAGCAGTTGCGACTCTTTGTTGCTTGGAAGCAAATGTGGTGCACACACCTTTCCTGTAATTGATGTAAAAAACGACACGGCAACAGTTGAGCACGAAGCAACCACATCAAAAATCAATGAAGACCAACTCTTCTATTGCAACCAACGAGGCATATCTACAGAAGAAGCAGTAGGACTGATTGTCAATGGTTATGCAAAGGAAGTACTCAACAAACTCCCTATGGAATTTGCCGTTGAGGCACAAAAATTACTCTCCGTCACCCTTGAAGGTTCTGTAGGATGATAAAACAAAAACAACGAAACTATGCTTGAAATACATAATTTACATGCCGTAGTTGACGGCAAGGAAATACTCAAAGGAATTAATCTCACTATTAGAAACGGAGAAATCCACGCCCTCATGGGGACTAATGGTGCAGGCAAGAGTACACTTTCAAATGTCATTGTCGGTAATCCACGTTATGAAGTAACAGAAGGAACTATCATATTCAATGGTCAGAATCTCCTTGCGATGTCACCTGACGAACGTGCACATGCAGGAATTTTTATGTCTTTCCAGATGCCTGTAGAAATACCAGGAGTCAGTATGGCAAATTTTATGCGAGCTGCTGTAAATGCCCAAATGAAGTCACGAGGCGAAGAACCCCTTAAATCATCTGACTTTCTTCGCCAGATGAAAGCCAAGCGCGAACTTGTTAACATAGATCAAAAGCTCATCAACCGCAGTGTGAATGAAGGATTCTCTGGTGGCGAGAAAAAGCGCAATGAAATATTTCAAATGGCAATGCTTCAACCATCATTTTGTATTCTAGACGAAACTGATAGTGGACTTGATGTAGATGCCCTGCGTATAGTAGCAGAAGGATTTAACAAACTCCGCACAGCCTCTACTAGTGCCATGATTATCACCCACTACCAACGGCTACTTGACTACATCCAACCTAATATTGTTCATGTACTTATAGACGGAAAAATAGTTAAGACAGCAGGCCCTGAACTAGCCGCCCAAATAGAGTCTGAGGGATTTGACTGGTTGAAAGATTGAGATATTTATATGGCAGAAATCATTAACATACATAGCGGTGAACACAAACTCATGTTACTGCGCAATCATGATACCGACATGGAGATTTTCATTGAGGACAATGCCTCTTTGAAATTCTTTGACTTGGCAAATAGTATCAAGTCCATTAAATCGGAAATCTGTATTGCAATCCATTTTGAAGGTGAAAACTCTGAATTATTGATGCGTGGTAGGATGCAAGGCAAGGACACAGATTCCATATTACGCAATATCCTCATTGACCATAAAACCCCATCATGCAAGAGTGACATATATTATAAATATGTACTTAACGACGATGCTCAAGGTAGTTTTACGGGAAAGGTATTAGTCCGTCAAGATTCCCAAAAAACAGAATCCCTACTCCTCAATCGCAACCTTTGTTTGACAAAAACGGCCCACATGCATAGTGAGCCATTACTTGAAATATATGCCGACGATGTCAAATGTTCACATGGTTCTTCAATCGGAATGCTCGACGAGAACGCTTTATTTTACATGCAACAACGAGGCATATCACTCACTGATGCCCGACGACTACTCATTGATGCCTTTATCAATGAAATACAAATGCCACGCCTTTGTATAAAATAAACTATCTGGTAGCACGTTGCCAAAAACCATTTTGCATCTTTGTTTTTGAGAACGGACGGATGTTATCAACAATCCACTGACGCATCTGTTTTCCGTCATCAGTTTCTTGTTTATAACTCATGAAATTGAGTTCCACACCCAGTGCATCCGCAATGCGAAGAGCAAATACAGGCCATATCATACCAATATCACCAATTACAGGCAGACTGCCCTCATGACGTGCAAATGCCGACATCTCCATACGGAATGGGATTTTTGAGAGTTTAGTTTTTGGTAAACCTTTATTTATAGCCTCCTGAATCATTGCACTTTGTTTTTGCAAATCCTGAGCCTTTCTTAAATTCTCATCAAGATCAAAACGAATAAGAGTTTTGTCCTTTAAACTATAAGTTGGTTGATGTTGCCACCATGACCATATACCATGTCCAGTATAAGTTTCAAACGGACCATCATGTATTTCTTGCGTTAATGCCACTGCCGATTCAATGATAACATCAGCACTGCCCAACAATTCTGCTATACGCCTTGAACGCTCTGCAATAGGAATACTGTCACCCACAGCTAGTCCAACATGACCCCCTCCAACAAGTTGCGGAAGTGTTACCAACACAGGTACACCCTTCTTTGCCGCAGCACCGAGCATAGTTCTGTCATCACACCCCCACCCTGCGACCACTTCAAATGGTTGTCCTGTCTGGCGACATACAGAATGAATTTCATCAGCCAGCAATTCTGTACGCAACCCCATTGGATAAGCCATATTGGCTGCTGCTTTTATTACAAAATGTCCTTCAGCATCCTTGCGTTTTGCCAACAATTCACTATCAAGTATCATTTCCTTTGAGAGTTCATCCAACTCTGCATCTGTCAAATCAGTAAATTCAAACACATTGCCTCGTGGCATCTTGTCTTCAGGAAGACCAAATTGACTAGCTGGACACATTTTTACACGATCAAGTACACCCCCCATTTCGTGATTAATCACAGCCGAACTAGTTGTCACTCCATCCACAATCCCTTTTGTTATCAGTTCTGCCACAAGTGATGTCACACCTTCGTGAATATTCGGACCACTACCAGTTACCACGACTATTTTTCCTCCACGTTTTTTAGTTTCTACGACCTTCTCTATGGCTTTGTCAAGAGTTTCTTGTGAACGCTCGTCAAGTTCTGAGTAGAACTGATTTATTAGATTTCGATTAATTTCCATAATGATAAATGATAAAATTCGTGCAAAAATAACAAAAAACTCCCAACTTTTTACTACATTTGCAAGTTAATTAATTAAAAAAATAAAAAGTGATGAATTTTTTAGATAGAAATGAATTTAATTTTCAACCTTCACAAGAAGTAATCAACACAATTCACAATTTTGACATAGGTAAATTCTGCTTTTACACTAGAATATATGACCAAGGCAAGAAAAGCATCTTCTCCGAATATTTAGCAGGCATGTTTGATATTGAAGAAAAACGCATATTGCTTGGATATGGAGCAGAAGACATTCTGAAGAATGCAGTCCATTATTTTCTTACAAAAGGGCCCAACAACAAGATGCTCATTCCAAAGTTCTCATGGTGGTATTATAAATCAATAGCAGATGAAGTTGATGGTCAAACACTTCAATACCCAGTTTATGAAACAGAAGATTCATTCTGTTACGACATGGAAGGCCTAAAGAAGATGATTGAAGATGAAAAGCCACGAATCCTACTTGTTGCATCTCCTAACAACCCTACAGGAAATGGTTTAACACCAGACGAACTTGACCACATCATCAATATGACAAGTGGTGACACTATTGTTCTTATTGACGAAGCCTATGCAGCATTTCTCTCATCCGACATCACATACGTCAAGCATCTCGTTGATGCACATCCAAATGTCATAATCAGTCGCACTTTGTCAAAATTCTACGGTCTGCCTGGTCTCAGACTCGGTTTTGGTTTTATCAGCCAGAGCGAAGAGATGGAAAAATTTGCTCGATTCTCTAACAAGTACCTTGGTTATGACCGTCTATCTGAAGAAGTCGGTATTGCAGCACTAAAGAGCGAGGGTCATTATCGCCAGATTGCCAACGTGATGGATGAAGCCCGCAAGATGTACACTGAAGAACTCGGTTCGCTACCAGGTTTCAAGGTATATAAGAGTGTAGCCAACTTCATCCTTATCAAATACCCAATAGAAAAGAAGGAAGCACTTCAAGTAGCTTTTGCAGGTGAGGACTACAAGGTTAAGTTCATGAACGAGCCAGCACTCAATCAGCAGATGCGTATCACTCTTGGTCGTAAAGAACAGAACAGAAAAGTCTGTGACATAATTCTCAGTATATGCAAGCAGTAATATTAGCAGCAGGAACAGCATCACGTTTACGTCCACTCACAGAAAATTGCCCTAAATGTTTATTAAAGGTTCAGGGCAAAACATTACTTGAACGAACAATTGAGTCTCTTGTTATATCAGGGATAACAGAAATCACTGTAGTGACAGGTTATCTTAAAGATATGATCACATCATTTCTTACAACCAACTATCCTAACCTAACCTTCCATTTCATCCACAACCCTGACTACGCCTCAACCAACAACATATATTCACTTTGGCTTGCAAAACCACAAGTAGAAGGAAAAGACTTTCTTTTGATGGATAGTGATATTTTCTGTGACTCTCAGTTAGTCAAGACCATTGCCCTTCAGTCAGATTCATCACTAGCGCTCAACCGTCACGAATTAGGAGACGAAGAAATCAAGGTCATTCCAGATGCAAACATGCGCGTGAGTGAAATAAGCAAGGTTTGTAGTATAGCTGATGCAATTGGTGAATCAGTAGGAGTAGAAAAGATGACAGCCAGCTATTCCTCAGCTCTATACCAAGAACTCGACCTAATGTGTGGCGTGGAAGGCCTCATCAATGTATTTTACGAGAAAGCCTTTGAGCGCCTGATACCTCAAGGTCACACATTCAATATCATTGACACCACCCACTTCTTCAGTATGGAATTAGACACCGTTGAAGACTTCAATGCCGCACAAGAACTGCATATGCCATAAATTCCCAAAGCCATTCCCTTGGCAATACAACCAACACGAACATTCCAGACTCAACACGATTAAAGTCATATGAAAATCTGTCTTTTTTGCGAACATAAATATGCTGTCAGCATACTTGAACCCATACAAGTTGCAGCCGACAAAGAAGGAGGTAATGATGTATTATGGTATGTAGATGCACGTCATATTCCTGAATTTCCCTTAAAGGACAAGGTAACATTCACAAATTCAATTAGCGACATATACACCTTCTCACCCGAAGCATCCTTCTGTCCAGGGAATATCATGCCATACTATCTGCCTGGAGTAAAAATTGAGATATTTCACGGCTACGCATCTGAAAAGAAAGATCATTGGGTAATACGACGTTATTTTGACACCTATTTCACACAGGGTCCATATTTCACACAAGGATTTGAACGACTAGCAAAAAAATACAAAGACTTTGAAGTACTTGAAACTGGTTGGCCACGCCAAGACTGGATATTTGCCAACCTCCACACTTTTGATACTGACCGCAACCAATACCTCACACAATATGGTAAGAGTCACATAGTACTCTATGCCCCTACATTCTCACCGTCTCTCACCTCGTTGCCTTTTATGCGCGAGAGCTTACGCACCTTTGCCCGCAAGGAAGACGTTGTTGTACTTCTCAAATTTCATCCACTTACAGCACAAAAATATCTCGACGAATATCGTCAACTTGCTGACGAAGAAGAAAACATAGTTTGGATTGACGATTTCAATGTAACAAAATATATGTTGATGAGTGATGTAATGATAAGCGACACAAGCAGTACCATCTATGAATTTCTGTTGCTTGACAAACCCGTCATCACACTCCGTGCAGTTGCAAAAACACAATATTGGCGCAATATGCAACACCCCGAAGAACTCTGCACGGCTTACCATGACGTACTGCACGATGACAAATATACAGAACTCCGTCAGTGGGTCATAAATAACTACGACCCCTACCTTGACGGCAGAGTCGGAGAACGAATGCTAGAAGGAGCACGCGATTACATTCGTCGCCACGGTGTTCCAAAATGCCGACATCTTAACCTTTGGCGAGTCTATACCAGCATCAAGACATTCGGATTTCCACCATCACACAAAACATGTTCTACAAAATAATATATAAGATTTTATGGCTTCTTTCGCTACCACCATTAGAAATTCTCTACGTGTGGAGCGATTTGGCATATCCGTTTGTAAGAAGATTTTACAGACGTTCCTTAGTTCGAAAACAACTCAAAGAGAGTTTTCCACTTGCATCGTCAGAGGAACTCAAACAAATAGAACGAAAATTCTATCATCATCTGTGCGACCTCGTACCCGAAATTCTCAAACAACTCTCTATGTCGCGCGAAGAGATGATGCATAGAGTGAAATTTGTAGGACTTAAACCCATACAGGAGGGATTTGCAGAAGGCAAAACTGACCTCTTCTGTTATCTTGGTCATTACGGCAACTGGGAGTGGTTAGCATCGTTGCAATATTGGACCAACGACTACCTCTGTGCTCAGATTTATCACCCTCTATACAATAAATTTATGGACCGTCTGTTTCTTGAAGTTCGGAACGCCTATGGTGGTGAGTGTATTCCTATGAAACTAGCTGCACGTACACTTGTAAGACGTAAACAAGAAGACAAGAAAGTATTCTGTGGATTCATCAGTGACCAATTACCAAAATGGGAAAACATCCATCATTTCACACCATTTCTCAACCACGACACAGCAGTCTTTACTGGAGGCGAACAAATGGGAAAACATCTCAATGCCATGATGTACTACGGACGAGTCACTATGCCAAAGAGGGGATATTATGTAATGGAAGCCATTCCTATCAATCACGACTCTCGAGATGTGCCCGACTTTGAAGTAACTGACCGCTATATGCAATTACTTGAACAAGACATTATTGCACATCCAGAACTTTGGTTGTGGACTCACAACCGCTGGAAACGCACCAAAGAAGATTGGATGAATCGAAAAACTAATTCAGAAAGAGACTAGTGGTGAATTTTATAGAGAATTACCTTCATATCACACCGTAGGAATATTAATATGAAATAACTCCCCAATAACACCTAAAACTATTTTCTTTACTAATACACAAAATACTATACACCAGATAGTAATACCTAATCCAATCATAGGTCCTACAGGCAACATAATATTGAAATAATCAAGAATTCCGGCTAACAAATGAGTTGTCGGTTCTTGCCATATATATATTAAGAGAATAGTATGACGAATTTCATAAAACCAATAATTTTCATACTTTGATTGAGATGCCACCAAGAACATCAAAAAAAGTCCAGAAAATGTAGTCACACATTCAATCAATCCACTCAATAAAAATGCACCGCTAAACTGAGGCAATTCATAATATTTCCACCAACACAAGAATAAATATAAAACTAATAGAGCAATAATCACTGCACCATAATTTTTTTTCTTGATAGAACGTTTATATTTTTGCAGTATATTGCCAAAGAAGATAAAGGCCTCCATGCTGAGAGATTTGCTTATGTGTAGTTCTGTGAGTTTTCCATTAATAGACAAAACATACCCTACCAATGCAATCACTATAGTCATGATACCGAGAAAAATCATTGACCATTCCTCATTATAATCATTTTTTACATAAGTATTACTCAGTTTGACTGACAATTTTTTGCACAAGATGAACACAGTGGAAGCTATTATAGACCCAGGCACCAACCAAAATTTAGATGAGACACATAACGCCTGCAGTTGCTGCCATATAATGTCTAGTCCCTTACTTCTTAAATACCACAATGTAGGAATCAAAGCAAAAATGAGACTTGGAATGATAATCCACAAAAATATTTTTCGTGCAACATCAGTCCAACTCACATCATTATCTCTTAACAGATAACCTACTGCAGTAAAAAACAAAGGAAATTGTAAAGGTGCTGTATAAACAAAAAACTCTTCCGTAAATGGTATCATCTCTCCATATACTATGAGTATGAGAGCTACAGAAACCATGGTATCACTGATAGGATGATACTCCCTATAAGCCTTTTTATAATGATGATGAGTTGACTTATGCTTCGCCATTTATTTACACTGAATTTTTATTGTTGCAAAGTTAATAAATTAAAACGAAAGCATAAACTATTTTACTGAAAAGATTGAATTACAATTACAGCTTTTGTAATTTATTTTTTGTATATTTGCGCATTATTCTTATTTCGCAGATGAAGATTACAATTATACAACAAGACATAGTGTGGAAGGAACCACAAGCGAATATCCAAAAAGCAAATAAAGCCATTAACAGAAACCCAGGAGCAGATATCTACATATTACCCGAAATGTTTACAACAGGATTTGTGACCGAGCCCAAGAATTGTGCAGAGCCATGCGACTCTGAGTCACTACACTGGATGATAAGAAAGTCTGCAGAGGTGAATGCCGCAATTGGAGGCAGTATTGCAGTAGAAGAAGAGGGCAAGTATTACAATCGTTTCTATTTTGTAACTCCAGATGGTAATGTAGTTCAATACGATAAAAGTCACTTATTCATACATGGAGGAGAAGGACTGAGATACACAGCAGGCAACAAAAGAATCATCACTGAGTTCAGGGGTGTAAAAATATTATTGGAAATATGCTACGACCTCCGTTTTCCTATGTGGAGCAGAAATCAGATAGACCAAGCAGGTAATGCAGCCTACGACCTTATTATATATGTAGCAGACTGGCCCCTATCCAGAAAACTGGCATGGGACACATTGATACGAGCACGTGCAATTGAGAACCAGTGTTTTGTTGTGGCTTGCAACCGAGTTGGGAGTGATAATTGGGGAACATACTTCGGTGGTTCTGCACTAGTACATCCTTATGGACATCTGATAGCAGAGGCTCCGCAAGATAAAGAATGTGAAATAACTGGAGAAATTGACATGGAGGGACTCAACCGCTACAGGTTAAAGTTTCCGACACTTAAAGATATAATATGGAGAAAAGACTTCTGTTAGGCGATGAGGCAATAGCCCTTGGAGCACTTCATGCAGGACTGTCTGGGGTATATGCCTATCCTGGAACACCTTCGACAGAAATAACTGAATTTATTCAGAAAAACGGCAAATGCCTACACAGTCGTTGGTGTACGAACGAAAAGACTGCAATGGAGGCAGCATTAGGTATGTCGTATGCTGGCAAGAGGGCATTGGTATGTATGAAACATGTAGGTATGAATGTCTGTGCCGATGCATTTGTAAATTCAGCCATCACAGGTGTGAACGGCGGATTGGTAGTGGTAGCAGCAGATGATCCGTCAATGCATTCATCACAAAACGAACAAGACAGCCGCTTCTATGGCAAGTTTGCTATGGTTCCTATTTTTGAACCATCATCACAACAAGAGGCATACGATATGATGAATGATGCCTACGAACTATCAGAACGTATGAGACTACCTGTTCTGATGAGAGTAGTGACCAGATTGGCTCACTCACGTGCATCGGTGGTAGTGAGAAGTGATGTCAGACCAGAGAACTCCCTCAATCCTGATAATGGCAGACATTGGATATTACTACCTGCAATAGCACGAAAAAACTATATCGCTCTAATTGAAAAACAAAGTGCTTTAGCGCGTGCATCAGAGCAAAGCCAATACAATTATTATGAAAAAGCCAATAATGAATTGGGCATTGTTGCTTGTGGAATTGGATATAACTATGTGAAGGAGACTGAGATAAAGTTGCCAATAATAAAAATTTCACAATATCCTCTGCCTGAACAGAAATTAAAGGCTCTAGCTGAGCAGTGTCAAGAGATTCTGGTAGTAGAAGATGGTCAACCATTTGTTGAAGAACAACTAAAGGGATTGGGCCTGAACGTAAATATATCAGGACGACTGACGGGAGTTCTGCCTCGCACTGGCGAACTTACTCCTGACAACGTAAGTGAGGCTATAAATAATAGACGCACTTCACTGCCTCCTACCCCTCATCTTGTTCCTCGTCCCCCACAACTCTGTCAGGGATGTGGACACAGAGATGTCTATGCAGCACTAAAGGAAGTGGTAAGTGAATTCAACACAGCTAAGGTATTTGGTGACATAGGATGTTATACTCTCGGAGCATTACCTCCATACCAAGCCCTTGACAGTACCATCGACATGGGGGCATCCATCACAATGGCAAAGGGAGCAGCTGATGCTGGAATTTGGCCTGCTATTGCGGTGATTGGGGACTCTACTTTTACTCATTCAGGAATGACCGGACTACTTGATGCAGTAAACGACCAGGCAAATATCGTGGTTATAATAAGCGACAATCTCACCACTGCAATGACAGGTGGCCAAGACTCTGCTGGTACCAACAAGTTTGAGCAGATATGTCTGGGACTCGGAGTAGAACCCGAACATGTAAAGGTTGTGGTTCCTCTGCCTAAGAACATAGAAGACATCAAACAGACTCTGCGTGATGAGATTAATTATAAAGGTGTGAGTGTAATCATTCCTCGACGTGAATGTATTCAAACATTCCGCCGTCATGCTAAAGAACAAAAGAAATGAAACGAGATATTATATTAGCAGGTGTGGGAGGACAAGGCATCCTCTCCATTGCCACAATAATAGGTGAAGCAGCTACAAAAGCCGAACTCCAACTAAAACAAGCAGAAGTACACGGAATGAGCCAGCGTGGTGGTGATGTACAAAGTAACCTCCGTCTTTCACATACCACGATTTACAGCGACTTAATTCCACGAGGCAAGGCTGACATGATTATTGCAACAGAACCAATGGAAGCATTGAGATACCTGGATTGGTTGGGTGACGGTGGTGTGATAGTAACCAATTCTCGCCCATTTGTAAATATTCCAAACTATCCTGATGATATAATGGAACAGCTGGAGGCTCTAGGACATAGTGGCAAAAACATCAAGGTAATACAGAACGATATAGAGGCATTGGCCAGGGAACATATGATACCTAAGAGTGCAAATATCATCTTGCTTGGAATGGCTGCACCTTATTTAAATATAATAAAAGCCGACGAACTCCGGGAAGCTGTCGGCAAGGTATTTGCCTCAAAAGGTAATGCTGTTGTCGAAGCCAACTTGGTGGCTTTCGATTTAGGGATGGGGATTAACCTTCTATGATTGCACCAGAAGGGCATGCGTCAGCACAAGTACCACATTCAGCACAAGCTTCAGGGTCAATGACATACTTTCCGTCGCCTTCTGAGATTGCACCTGCAGGACATTCGCCTTCGCAAGTTCCACACATCACACAGTCATCTGT
>JAGHSE010000058.1 GCA_018066015.1 Candidatus Colivivens equi | reverse complement strand
TTTATAAACATACAATTTTTTTTGAACATTATTTATTCAAAATCATTTCCATTTGTAAGTTATTACAATGATGTTCGTAAACATATGTTACTTTGTCCATCATTTGTTTGCAAATGAAAATACCCAATCCTCCAACAGGACGTTCTTCAGCCGAAGAAGTGATGTCAGGGTCTGGTTTGTCCAGAGGATTGAAAGGTACTCCTTCATCACGGAACGACAGAATCAATCTGTTGTTTTCAATCTTTGTACCTACCACGACATATCCTTGTCCGTTTTCGTAGGCATAACTTACAATGTTTTCAACTGCTTCCTCAATACACAGACGTATTTTGAAATTCAAACTAACGTCTTCAGGAATGTCAGGTGACTGCATCATATATTCAATAATGTCAGCAGTCTTGTTTTGAATAGGATCAAATCTTTTTTCCATAATCAATTGTCATTATTGTTATATCATCATTTTGTTCTGCATCTTTTGTAAATTCCTTCACTGATGCCAGCAATCCGTTTGTGAAAGCTGTGGTATCAGTTGTGTGGTATGTGGCATTAGCATATTCTATCAATTTGTCTTCGCCATATTGGTTCTTGTCTTTGTCTTCAGCTTCAGTCACACCGTCAGTATATAAAATCAGTCTTGAGCCCTTCTCTAAGTCCAAACTTTCCTGAGCATAAGGGAAGTCTGCAAATAATCCCACAGCCAGATTGGCTTTAGCTTGTAGATATTTAGCCTCTCCATTAGGGCTTACGATTACAATTGGGTTATGTCCTGCATTACAGTATTCCAAGTGTCCGTTTGAGAGGTTAAGTTTACCAATAAATAAAGTGACGAACATATCCATTGGATTATTTTCTTGAATGGCATTATTGATTTGCCCCACCACTTCACATTCCTTCAATCCTAATCCTGAAATGAGACGCAACGCACTTTTTGTAACAGCCATGAAGAACGCAGCCGGCAGACCTTTTCCAGACACGTCACCAATAGCAAAATATAAATATCCGTCTTTTTCAATAAAGTCATACAAGTCACCACCTACTTCTTTAGCAGGCACAAGCAACGCATTGACAAAATCTGGGAAATCCTTTGCCAGCATACCGAATTGAATAGTTCTCGCAATATGCAATTCGTTTTCATATCGTTCCTTAGCGATTGTTGTGCTGGCTAATTGCTTCAGAGAAGTCTGCATCGTATCAAGAGAATCATGCAACGTCAATATTTCATCATTTGATTTCACAATAGGTAACTGTGCATTCAAATTTCCGTGTGATATTTCAATAGCATAATCTGAGAATTTCTTGATAGGTTTAGTGATTCTTTTTATTATAATTATGCAACAGACATATAATAGTATCAGTCCTAATAACATAACAATCAGGATGATATTATTCATTTCAGTTACACCCTTCAGTACCTGTTCATATTTATAGAGCACGAGCACAGACCATCCGTTTCTAATAGGTCCATACACACATACGTCTCTTTCGCCTCCAGAGACGAGTTCTCCGAAACCACTCTTTCCGTCCATGACACCATCAACAATACCTTCACCACCAGTAGAAAATTCAGTAATGACAGAATAGAGAGTTTCTTTGAGTATGACTGACGTGTCAGGATGTGCAACAAACGAACCATTACGCGATACAATCATAGTATAGGTCTTATGTTCCGACTTAACATTATTGATAATATCAGTAAGATTTTTCAAAGATACGTCTGCGGTGATGACGGCATACACTTCTCCTGTTTTGTCAATAAGAGGGATGGAGTAAGTAGTCATCATTACTTTTGCTCCACCTTCATCAAAGTAAGGCTCACTCCACAATGGTTTCTTTGTAAGTGTAGGCAACAAAAACCATTCTTGATGCGGATAATCGTTATCAGAATTCCCAAGTTGGAATGACTGGAGTGTATTGTCTGCATTCTTGCATGTATAAGGAGCATAATATTCCCCTTTAGAAGCAAAATAATAAGGTTGGAATGCTATTGTACTACCTATAATATTAGGATTGTCTCTTACTAGCGCTTCCGTTATTTTGTATAAATAGTCTGGGTCGTCTTTGTGTTCTTCCGCAACCCATACAGAATTTTGCACAGCAGCCTCCACATTTGCCAGAATGGTTTCAATATCACTGATGACAATCTTGACCATGCTGGTAGCATTCTTTTTTGTGTCCTCCATAATTGTTCTTTTAGAGAAACCGCCAATGATTTGCATTGCAATTATGAAGAGCACTGCTGTTATGCAGATTATGTATAGGCTAAGTCTTGTAGAAAAGGAGAATCGTATTTTCATTTGAACATTGAGTTATATTGAATTGGATTTTTGATAATGCCTAAGTTGCGCATTTTTGAAACTACGGTGTTGAACACTTTAGGAGAGATAGGGGCATAAGTCACTTCCTTAGTATCAGCATCTTCTTGTAAGCGCAATACTTCGTCAAGCATGAGTCTTAACTGTAATTGACTGATGGCAATATTTTGTTTTTTTACATACTTTTGTGTGATTTCCAATGCCTCTTGTTTATGTTTACGAGCATAGTCCCAACCTTTTTTCACAGCATTGGCAAATTGTTTCATCTCAGATTTGTGGCTGTTATAGTATTCTTCAGTGGTATAAACACCATCTTCAGGAATATTATATCCTAAGTCTGAGAAGTAGATTAAGTTTTCTTTAGGAATATCCCCTCTAATCATGACGAGTCTGAGATATTCACTATAACTGAAACATAATGTGGCATCAACGGCTTTATTTACAAATAAGTTCACACAGTTAGTAATAGGAATCCATTTTACCTTCATTTTATTTTCTTTGCAAGCCAATTCAGCGACTTCCCTGAATCCATTAATCCATGTTCCGATTTTTTTCCCGTTGAGTTCTTTGAACGAAGAAATTTTGTGAGGCGACACACACATGAGCGAGTTGTTTTGTGATGTCTGTAAAATATTGACCACCTTTATTCCTTGGTCTTGGGCTTTCAACATCTGTAGAAACTGAGCTGTAACCACTTGTGCTTCATTATTGCACAATACATCAACAGGTGCTTTCTTGCTTTCTACCTTATTGTGGTGGATTATGACATCAAGTCCATATTCCTTAAAGAAACCTTTTTCCTTAGCAACGTAGTAGCCAGTAAACTGAGATTGGGCAGCCCACTGTGGAGTAAAGATAATTCTCTTTAGTTGCGCTTGTGTCGTAAGTGCATAAAGGGTTGAACAAATGACAAAAAATAAAAGTCGTTTCATATAGTTTATTTTGTTTTTCCAAAAACTTTATCTACGAGTTCTTCAAATTCCTTATAAGCAAATGTGTCAGCCAATTCTTCCAGAGATTTTAGTAATCCTCTGTAATGCCATTCATGATCTTTTGGATCTTTTGCGTGGAATATTTTCCACAATTCATCTCCGATTTCGTTGTAATCACGATATATGGCTCTCATGTTCGACAATTTGTCCCCCATTGCTATTATCTTTGCATCATGTGATGCATTAGCCAACCTGTTTATTGCTGCTTGTTTGCGTTCGTGCCACGACTCTGTCTCACTCTTTCCCTCTACTTTCTGTTCGCTTTCCGAATCAACTAGGCAAGCTACTCTATCTCCAAACTCTTCTCTAATAGTGTCAATACTGATGTCAGTGTCTTCTACCACATCGTGCAATGCTGCTGCTGCCAACATTTCCTGGTCTGGAGTAATGGTTGCTACTATTGCAACAGCCTCTAGTGGGTGCACAATATATGGAAACCCCTTGCCTCGACGTTCTGTGTTAGCATGGGCATCCACTGCAAAATGTAATGCTTTATCTAATATTGTGCTGTCCATATATTTATTTGCCATAATTCGTTTATTGTTGTTTTAAAAAAGAAAATTGTTTTGCTTGTTCCAATAAATTCTGTGCTCTAGTTACATTATACGTTGACTGTCCGTACAGTATGTCAAAGAATGTAGCAAGTCCTTGTACTCCCACTCCGTTCTTCAACTGATAAACAATACACAGATTCTGCAATCCGATATTTGAGGCAATAATGTCAATGTCAGTACCTCCTATTTGATGCAGAGCCAACTGATACGCCTCGTCTGAATAGTCGTGTTTCAGTTTTTCCACATCGCCCAGAGTCTTGCATCCTAGTTTTACCAATACTTTCAAGAATGGCGACATAGGTGTCTGATGTATTTCAGCTTGATTGATAGCTGCTATCTTATTCGTCAGTCGTTTGAATGGTTCTAGCTGAAGATATTTTTTGAATGAGTCTCCGTCTAAATTGACTTCCTCAAATTTTCCATCCTTCACCAGTGCCTCCACCTTATATCTATATTCAGTAATGCTGTTACGTATTCTACTGAATTCGTCATCAGCCAGTTCTAACATTCCTGCCAATCTGTTCAGTGTTCGTAGATATTCTGCAGGAGCATCAATTCCTGATTTGTATCCTATGTCGTGGTACATATTTGCCCAAACATGTTGTAGGGCTGTACGCATCTGTAATTCAAATCTAAATTCGTTTATTTCAGGTATTGACTCGTCATAGTATAGGGTCTTTGGAATTCTGCAGATGTAATGCAGTGACAAGTATCCGAAACTGTCTAATTCGTGCATTTTGCGTTTATCTACTGAATTTTTCCAGTCTATGTCGAAGATGTTTTCCATCAAAGCGGATATTTTGTCAACATCGTCTGTGAAGAATGTGATGATTCTTGCTCCTACAATATCTGTCAGGTCTGATAATGTGCCGTATTTGCTTCCTTTCAGCTCTAATTTTCCTGCCAGACTCTCTTCAGTCTTGATTCGTCCCTCAATAGCAGTAACTTGCAGACCATTTTTCTTCATACAAGTCCGAAGATTTTCCAAAATGAGTTCTTCCATTTTCTTGAATACAGGCAACTGCTCCCTGTATTCTTCTAGAATCATGGTTCCGTGTATGTCTAGTCCGTAATCTTCTACATTTTTCATAAGTCTGCATTTATAGTGTCAAACACTTCCGTCATAACTTGTTTCGTAGCCTTGTTCTGGCGGTCTTCAGTTGTGATAGGTGTGTGTACTATCAGTTCAAATGGGTGCCACGTCACTGCCCAAGCCTTTCTGTTGAAGGCATTGAATGAACCCTTGATGGTGATGGGTACAATTGGCAGTTGTATGTCGTTTGCCAACATGAAGGCTCCCCTCTTAAATTCCTGCAATTTGCCATCGTATGTACGTGTACCTTCTGGAAATATAATCATCGACATACCCCCTCGGAGGGTGTTCTCTGATTGTTCCACTGCTTTTTGTATTGACAACCTACTTTCTCCTACGAATATCTGATGAGTATTCTTGCAAGCCCAACCTATGATTGGCATTTTCTTAAGATATTCCTTCATCATCCACTTGAATCCATGTCCCAAAAAACCATAACACAATAGTATGTCAAAATACCCCTGATGATTTGCAATAAAGATGTACGACTGTTTTTTATCAAGCAGTTCTGTTCCTTTGGTCTTTACAGGCAATGCAAACAGCAGGAATGCTGATTTTCCCCATATCCGTGTAGCACCAATATATATTCTGTCCCCATTCGGCAACAAAATCCCCACACTGCAAACAATTGCTACGAGCAATGTTATCGGTAAGAACACTAGTAGTGCCACACAAAGACTATATATCTTATACAAAATCATCATCTATTTCAGTCTCACTGTCTATCCTTTTCTAATTATCAAACACCAATGCCTTTCCCCTTACATCCTCTTTTATTTCGTTATTGTCAAACGCCAGTTTTCCGTTTACGAACGTGCTACGTACTTTCCACTTAAATGTATGTTCATTCATAGGAGACCATCCACATTTGCTGTAACAAATTGATTCTTTCACCTTCCAATATGCTTCAGGGTCAAGCAATACCAAATCGGCATAATATCCTTTCTTTATAAATCCTCTGCGGTCTATTCGGTAGAGTATAGCAGGATTATGGCACATCAGTTCTACCACCTTATCCACACCCAACACACCCTTGTCGGTCAATTCCAACATTGATGCTAGCGACACTTGTAGCAGAGGCATTCCCGAAGCGGCTTTCAGTGCTCCGCCTATTTTTTCCTTGAGTAGATGTGGGGCATGGTCTGAAGCTACCAAATCTATCAGTCCGAATGAAATACCTTTTCTTAGTGCCTCTCTGTCCTCTGGAGTCTTTACTGCTGGGTCGGTTTTTATTTGTGTTCCTAGCCAATCATAATCTTCGTTGCAGAACATGAGATTAGCGATACAAGCCTCGGCTGTAATATTCTTTTCGTCAAGTGGGGTGTTCTGAAACAACCACAATTCTTTTTCTGACGAAATTTGTGCTACATGCATCCTTGCTCCAGTTTCCTTTGCCAACAACACTGCCCGCATAGTGGCATTAAAACAAGCCTCGTCATTGCATATCCTTGAATGGTATCGGGCAGGAAAATCGTTTTGTCCCTTGAATCGCTTCATCAACACTTTTGTGTTGTCTTTAATTGTCTTGCGGTCCTCGCAGTGTACCATCACCAACACTGGTGATTTTTCTAGTATAGTGCGGAGTGTCTTGTCTTGTTTTTCTGGATTCTTACCCAAACTATCATCGTCCATATAGACCTTTACTCCACATACCGTATGTGGGTCGAGGTGTTTGAGCAAATCAATATTCTTTTTTGTTCCTCCAAAGAAAAAAGAATAATTAGCAATACTGTCTCTTTCTGCTATTTTTATTTTATCTTCTAATCTTTGTAGGGTAGTTGTTGCTGGTTGGGTATTAGGCATGTCCATATATGAAGTGATACCTCCAGCTACTGCTGCACGACTTTCAGTACTGATTGTACCCTTTGCCTCCAGACCTGGTTCGCGGAAATGCACATGGTCATCAATGACTCCTGGAATCAAATACAATCCCTCTGCGTCAATGATAATGTCATCATCATTTTCCAGTTGAGAATATCTGCCTTTCTGCACTCGGGTAATGAATTCATCTTCAATGACTACATAGCCTATGAATTCCTTTCCTTCGTTGACAATTGTGGCATTCTTTATGATTGTTCTCATATTCCAAGTCTTAGTCTGATTACTCCCCAAAGTGCCTCACTGAATATTCCTCCGCTCATCTTTGATGTCCCTTCTACTCTGTTTACGAATATTACTGGCACTTCCTTTATTTTAAATCCCAGTTTGTATGCGGTAAATTTCATCTCAATCTGGAATGCATATCCCTTGAAACGAATCTTATCGAGTTGGATTGTTTCAAGCACTTTTCGTTTGTAACATACAAATCCAGCTGTTGTGTCGTGAATCTTTAACCCAAGCACCATCCTTACATATTTCGATGCAAAATATGACATCAGCACTCTCCCTATTGGCCAGTTCACTACGTTCACGCCTGTGATATATCGTGAACCGATTGCCAGGTCGTTACCTTCATCATGACATGCTGCATAGAGGCGAGGCAGGTCGTGTGGGTCATGCGAGAAGTCTGCGTCCATCTCAAAGATATATTCATACCCATGTTCCAAACACCACTTGAATCCTGTAATATAAGCCGTTCCGAGTCCAAGTTTGCCTGAACGCTCTATAATGAACAAGCGGTCAGCAAATTCTTCACTCATCAGTCTTTTTACGATTGATGCTGTACCATCAGGACTTCCGTCGTCGATGATTAAGACATGAAAATCTTCTTCCAATGCAAATACTGCATGGATAATCTTTTCTATATTTTCCTTTTCGTTGTAGGTAGGAATAATTACAATACGGTCACACATACGGATTCTATATATTTCTGCAAAGATAGTGGTTTTTTTTACAAAAACCAAAAAATAATAGGCATCTTTGTGTTAAGGGGTGTTCTATTAATTACATTTTAGGTGATTTGGAGATTTTTCTTTAGCAGATTGTTGTGCGGAGGGAGAGCCTTCAGCCCAAAATAAGGACGTAGCTGGCAAAGCCAGCGATGCGGGCTTCGTGACTGAATGAAGAACAGCAAGATGCAATGAAAAAGCCAAAAACATCAAAATAGCAATACCGCCCATAGTTCGTTAATTATTTATTTTTGCGGGGAATTAATAGAACACCCCTTAATTCATTAAATGCAACGTTTCACCATATCAATATCTATGTGGTATTCACTTCCGTGTTTTGTGATAAGCACTCTTACGTTTTGTGATAAGCACTCTTGCGTTTTGTGATAAGCACTCTTGCGTTTTGTGATAAGCACTCTTGCGATAAGTGTTACCATCTTTGTAAGATAAGTTATGTTATAAAGGTCGATTCCGCTGTCGTTAGAGTTCAAGGCACGATGATACGGATTAATCCTCAATTAATTGTGGACTAATCTAAGCCTTGTTAGTATGTGAATGATTATTGTTGATTTACAGCAATGATGTCATTGAGGATACTGAGTGCCTTTGTTACTGATTTTACATCTTTCACTAACAAAGAGCGCTTTTCTCCGTCTCGCAGTTTTACTGAAGATGTGTGTGAAGACAGATATGTTATGACTTTTCCGAACTCGTCACTGAAATACAGCGGACTACTGAAATCACTCAAGAAATAAAGAATCATTTTCCCATCTTTCAATGTGATTTTTTCTATTCCCAGTCTGCATGCATTCCATTTCAGAGGCATTATATCAATGAGTTCGTTTGCTTCAAACGGAATCTTACCAAATCGGTCTATCAATTTGGCTTTGTAAGTTGTGAGTTGCTCTTGTGTTTCTAACGAGTCTAGTTCTCGGTAGAGTGAAATTCTTTCTCCACTTGTAGGAACATAATCATCGTGGAAGTATGTAGGCAAGTCGCTCTCTATCACTACATCATCTACCCATTTCTTGCCACTCCATATTGTATCGTTTCCACTCTTATTATAGTTTTGTTCCTCACCGAAGTCCATTTCTGCAAATTCATTTTGTCTGAGTTCACTTATAGCTTCTTTGAGTACCTTCTGATACGTTTCGTATCCAAGGTCGGCAATAAATCCACTTTGTTCTGCACCGAGCAAATTCCCTGCCCCACGAATGTCGAGGTCTTGCATGGCTATTTGTATGCCCATTCCCAAGTCTGAGAAATTTTCAAGAGCTTTCAGTCTTCTTCGTGCATCATCGTTCAGAGCGGCTAAAGGTGGGGCAAGTAAATAACAGAATGCTTTTTTATTACTTCTTCCTACTCGTCCCCTCATTTGGTGTAGGTCACTCAGACCATAATTTTGTGCTGCATTGATGATGATGGTGTTTGCATTAGGGATGTCTATTCCGTTTTCTACGATAGTGGTTGAGAGCATCACGTCATATTCGTGGTTCATGAAGTCCAGCACTACTTCTTCCAATTCGGATGGATTCATTCGTCCGTGCCCTATACATACTCTTGCATCTGGTACACAACGGTGTATCATGTCTTCGAGTTCGTGCAGATTACTGATTTTGTTGTTTACGAAGAATACTTGTCCGTTTCTGCTCATCTCAAAATTGATAGCATCTCTTACCACATCATCGTTGAGGGTATTGATTTCGGTCTGGATAGGGTAGCGATTTGTTGGTGGGGTTTGGATGATGCTCAAATCTCTGGCTCCCATCAGGGAGAATTGTAGTGTGCGCGGAATTGGTGTAGCAGTCATAGTGATGGTGTCAACGTTGACTTTCATTTGTCTGAGCTTTTCCTTCACAGCCACACCGAATTTTTGTTCTTCATCAATAATCAGCAGTCCTAAATCTTTGAATTTAACGTCCTTGCCTATTAGTTTATGTGTTCCAATTACGATGTCGATTTTTCCTAAAGCAAGATTTTTAAGTAGTGTTTTGATTTGCGTGGTTGTTCTTGCTCTGCTGAGGTAATCAATAGTTACGGGCAAGTCTTTCAGCCTGTCCTGGAATGTCTTGTAGTGTTGATATGCGAGTACCGTAGTTGGCACGAGCACCGCCACCTGTTTTCCATCACAAGCAGCCTTGAAGGCAGCGCGAATCGCCACCTCGGTCTTGCCAAACCCTACATCCCCACAAATAAGACGATCCATTGGTTGTTCTCGTTCCATGTCGGCTTTTACGTCTTGGGTGGCTTTATATTGGTCTGGTGTGTCTTCATACATAAACGAACTCTCCAATTCGTGTTGCAGATAACTATCCTGACTGAAGGCAAATCCTTTTTCTTTTTGGCGTTGGGCATAGAGTTTTATCAAGTCGCGGGCTATATCTTTGACTTTTTCCTTCACCCTCTCCTTTATCTTGTTCCACGCACCTGTTCCTAGTCTGCTTAGTGTTGGGGCTTCGCCGTCTTTACCTTTATATTTAGATAATTTGTGCAGGGCATGAATAGAGACATATACGGTGTCGTCATTCTTGTATTTCAACATTATCATCTCCTGCATAGTACCATTATTTGGTACTCTCACCAAACCCCCGAATTTGCCTACTCCGTGGTCTATGTGTACTACATAGTCACCTATTTCAAACTGTTGTATCTCCTTTAGTGTGAGAGCTATCTTGCCTCGACGAGCTTTTTCGCTTCTCAGACTATATTTATGGTATCTGTCAAATATTTGATGGTCTGTGAAGTAACATAGTTTCATGTCGTGTTCTATGAATCCTGCATGCAGGGTTTGTTCTATACCATGAAAACTAATGTCGGTGAATATTTCTTTGAGGCGTTTCAACTGCTTTACGTCATCTGCACAGATGTTTAACTTATATCCGTTGTTGACCAATTTATTAAATTCGTCCTTCATGAGGTCGAAATTCTTGTGGAAAAGTGGCTGACGCGAGGTGTTGAAATGGATGACTCCTTCCTTTACATCTCTGGATTTATCTGTGAATGATGTGTTCTTGAGTTCTACACAACGAAAATCATTAAAGGTCATTTCAGCCCTGTCTTCCACAAATTTTCTGTCACTCATCACGATAAGTGTGTCTTTTGTAAGGAAGTGTGTAAACGGAATTTCTTCTGCTTGCATTGATTCCATTTCTGGCACAATGGCTACGGAATTGACTTTCTTGTCCGAGAGTTGGGTCTGGATATCAAATGTTCTGATGCTGTCAACATCATCTCCGAAAAAATCAATTCTATAAGGCATCTCACTACTGAAGGAGAAAATGTCAAATATACTTCCGCGTACTGCAAACTGCCCAGGTTCATACACATAATCTGTACGCTGAAATCCCATATCAAACAAGAATGCTTCTAAGTCGGCTGTGTCGTATGATTCTCCTACGTTGAGTGTTAGTGTGTTTGATTTAAGTGTGTTTTGTGATATGACTAGTTCTTTTATCGCTTCGGGATAGGTCACGATATTCAGTATTTCTCCCTCGGTGGTATTGTCGTTCTGGTTAGTCAAGGCTACGAGTACATCTGTCCTCAGCACTTCGTTTGCTGGGTCTTTCTGTGCATTTCTTATTGCTTGACGATATGAAGACGGAAAAAACATAATGTTCTTTCCTGTCATTATTTGTGTCAGGTCGTGATAAAAATAACCTGCTTCTTCTTCGTCATCTAATATGTATAGTGTGTGTGGCAGTGCTTGCCTTTGATTCAATGATGCAAATATCAAAGCTGTTGACGAACCACTTAGTCCGTCAACATATATTCTGCACTGTTTTTTTTCTTGAATGCTTTGTGCAAGTCGTTCCACTGTAGGGTGTTTACCTAACAGCTTTATTGTGCGTTCAAAATCCAAAGTAGTTAAATTGCTGGCTGGTATGTGCGTGCAAACATTCGAATAAAGAATAAGGTGTCTGCATCGGCATGCTGCTGAGGAATATGACTATCGTTAAAATCTACTTCTCTAAAGGAATGACTGTGAGTAAAATTTGTCATAGGCACATTGTGTTTTATTTGTTCTTTCTTTTTCTGTCAGTATAACGCACGAAATATTATTTTATTGTGTAAAGTTTGGTTATTTGTCATGTTATTTTTGTAAATTTGCACTCAATTAAATATATAAGGTATAGGAGGGGTGTCTTGTTTAGGTATTACTATACTGACGATGATGCTTTCTGAGCTTTTCACCGCTATTGAATTAATATATGCTATCATCATATCGTCCTCATAATTCTGGGCATGATTACTACGCTAAGGGTAAATTGGATAATAAAGTGCCCAAAAAGTGTTTGAATTCGATATAAATCCTTAACTTTGCAGTATGAATTTATTAGACGGTAAAAAGGCGCAATATTACACCTTGGGATGTAAGTTGAATTTTGCAGAGACCTCCACGTTAGAACTGCTTCTCAAAGACCTTGGAGTCAAGACAGCAGTAAAGGGCGAGAAGGCTGATATATGCATTATCAATACCTGTACCGTTACCGCCACAGCAGACAGCAAAGACCGTCAACTAATTCATAAAGTAATAAAAGACAATCCCGATTCCCTTGTAGTGGTGACAGGATGTTACGCCCAACTCCAGCCCGAGTTGATTGCCAAAATAAAAGGAGTGGGGATAGTCATAGGTGCTGAAAAAAAACACGAAATCATCACCGCTATCTGTAACCATTTTTCACCGCAAGCCACTTCTACTTCTCCGTTACCACCTCCTCCCACCTCGCACTCCTCACCTTGCACCTTCTTCCCTGCATGTTCTCGAGGCAGTCGTACACGTTATTTCTTAAAAGTCCAAGATGGTTGTAACTATTTCTGCACATACTGTACCGTACCATTAGCGCGTGGACGCAGTCGCAATGGTTCAATTGCTTCAATCATAGACGATGCAAAACGTGTGGCAGACGAGGGTGGTAAGGAAATAGTGATAACAGGAGTTAATACAGGAGATTTTGGCAGAACAACAGGTGAGACCTTCTTTGATTTGATAAAGGAATTAGATAAAATAGAGGGTATTTCCCGTTATCGTATCTCAAGTATTGAACCCAATCTCCTCACCGACGAAATTATAGATTTTTGTGCTGAAAGTCGTGCGTTTATGCCTCATTTCCACATACCACTTCAGAGTGGCTCGGATGACGTACTCCGCCTCATGCACCGACGATATGACACTGCCTTTTTCGCCCATAAAATTGAGAAGATAAAATCAGTCATTCCAGACTGCTTTATCGGAGTAGATACCATAGTGGGAATGAGAGGTGAGACCGACCGTTATTTTGACGATGCGTATAGGTTTATAAGTAGTCTTGATATCAGTCAGTTGCATGTGTTTAGTTATTCTGAACGTCCAAACACAAAAGCACTCGAAATTCCGTATATTGTGCCACCTCAAATCAAGCACGAAAGGAGCCAAAAACTGTTGTCTTTATCAGAACAAAAAATACATGATTTTTATGCTCGTTTTATAGGTACAAAACGACCCGTTCTTTTGGAGCACACAAGTTGTAAAAACAAACCGATGCATGGATTTACCGACAACTATGTTAAGATAGAAATACCAAACCAACCTCAGTTTGATAATCATATCATTGAAGTCTCTCTTTTAGGCTTCAATGAAAAAGCAGATGCCCTGACAGCAGTGATTGATAATTAAGGCCTTTACGAATAATCCGAATGTTCACGACTGGTAAACTATAAGATTCTAATCGTTGATAAACAAAAAGTTTGCGACATTCTTCATTTTTATTTGTTTTATCTCTCAATTTTATTTAACTTTGCAAGTTAGAATGTATTTCATTTTAAATTAATAAAATATTATGGGATTTTTAACAAACGATAAGCTCGTTATTGTTGGTGCCGGTGGTGCAATCGGTTCAACTATGGTTCAGACAGCTCTTACTATGAAGCTGACTCCAAATGTATGTCTTTATGATGTTTATGCTCCAGGTATGGAGGGCGTGATGGAAGAAATGTTCCATTGCGGTTATGATGGTGTAAACCTTACTGCTACAACAAATGTTGCTGAGGCTTTTAAGGATGCTAAGTATATTATCTCTTCTGGTGGTGCTCCTCGTAAGGCTGGCATGACTCGTGAAGACCTTCTCGCTGGAAACTGTAAGATTGCTCAGGAATTGGGTCAAAATATTAAGACTTATTGTCCTGATGTTAAACATGTAGTTGTTATCTTCAACCCAGCAGACTTGACAGGTCTTGTTACTCTTCTTTATTCAGGATTGAAACCATGTCAGGTTACTACACTTGCTGCTCTTGACTCTACTCGCTTGCAGAGTGCTTTGGCTAAGAAATTTGGTGTTAAACAATATGAGGTAACAGGTTGTGCTACATACGGTGGTCACGGAGAACAGATGGCTGTGTTTGGTAGCGCAGTGAAGGTGGCAGGAAAACCTCTCAATGAACTTATCGGTACAGATGCTTGTACAAATGAAGAATGGGAACAATTAAAGGTTGACGTAACAAAGGGTGGTGCTAAGATAATAGAACTTCGAGGTCGTTCTTCTTGGCAGAGTCCTGCTTATTGCTCAGTAGAAATGATTCGCTCAGTGATGGGTGGTGAGTCTTTCCGTTGGCCTGCTGGTACTTATGTATCTAATGAAAAGTATAATCATATCATGATGGCTATGGATACTACTCTCGATGAGAATGGTTGTTCATACAAGATGCCTCAAGGAACACCAGAAGAAATGGCTAAGTTGGACGCTTCTTATGCTCACCTCTGCAAAATGCGTGACGAATTAGTTACTCTTAACATTGTTCCTGAGATTGCCGAATGGAATAAGATTAATCCTAATCTATAATAACATAGAGAAATCAATTAAAAGGCGAATCTTGTGGTTCGCCTTTTTAAGTCTTAGACTATTGTTTTACTACCAACTACTACAATATGGATAAATTATCATGCCTTCGCGAATTTATGCAACGTCATGGTGTGCAAGCGTTCATTACACCTAGTACAGACTCGCATAGTGGAGAATATGTGCCACAATATTATGAGTCCAGAAGATGGCTCAGTGGTTTTACTGGCAGTGCTGGCACTGCTGTGGTGACGAGTGACAAAGCAGCATTGTGGACTGACTCAAGATATTTTATTCAAGCGGAAGAACAACTGAGAGGTTCGGAATTTGAATTAATGAAGGACCGCATTGAAGGAACTCCAACTATAGAAGAGTGGTTAGTAAAATATTTAAAGCCAGGAAGCATGGTAGGCATAGATGGATGGGTGAATACTATTGCTGATGTCGAGACTTTGAAGGTTAGTTTGAAGGAATACGGAGTGGATGTAAGACATGTTGGAGATCCATTCAGTGAAATATGGACAGATAGACCTTTCCTGCCTGAATCACCTGTATTTATTCATGACATGCAATTTGCTGGTGAAACGGTATCGTCAAAGATAGCGCGTATCAGAGGAGGTCTCGGTGATAAAGGAGTGTTAATCTCTGCACTTGATGAAGTGTGCTGGACTCTCAATCTGCGAGGGAATGACATAGAATACAATCCTGTATTCGTAAGTTATCTTGTAGTTTTGCCTGAGACTACTATATTATATATAAATAAGGTAAAGGTGAGTGAACAAGTTGAAGAATATCTAAAAAATGAGGGCGTGGAGATAAGGCCATACGAGAGTATAGCAACTGACTTGCAAGGTATAGAAATTCCTATGTGTGTGCAAGCGGACAAGACAAACTATGCTTGTTACACTCTTTTGCAAAATCCTATAATCCAGAATAGTCCTGTATCAACCATGATAATCATGAAGAATGAAACTGAAGTAAAGGGTTATCATTCTGCTATGCTGAAGGATGGAATTGCAATGGTAAAATGGTTGAAATGGTTGTTGCCTGCTGTAGAACAAGGGGGACAGACTGAGTTGTCTTTAGTAAAAAAACTATATGACCTACGGGCAGAACAACCATTGTTCGTTGGTGACAGTTTTGGTAATATTATGGCTTATGGCGCTCATGCTGCAATAGTACATTATGAACCAACTATTGATACAGATATGGACGTGAAGGCTGAGGGCTTGTTGCTTTGTGATGTGGGTAGCCAATACTATGATGGTACAACAGATATGACTCGAACTATTCCACTTGGACCTTTAACACATGAAATGAGACGTGATTATACCTTGGTACTCAAGGGGTGGATAAATATTGCAAGAGCAAAATTTCCACGAGGTACCTGCGGAACCCAACTTGATGTGTTGGCACGTGCTCCGATGTGGCAATATGGTATTAACTATCTTCATGGTACTGGCCACGGAGTGGGTAGCTTCTTGAATTGTCATGAAGGCCCTCATCAAATCCGTATGAATTACAAACCACAACCACTCTGCCCAGGAATGACAGTGACAGATGAACCTGGTATATACATGGAGGGCAAATATGGTATTAGACATGAAAATACATTGTTAGTAATAGAGGACAAAGATGGTGTTGTGTTTGGCCCGTATTATAAGTTTGAATCTTTGACTTTGTGTCCTATATTTCCCCAACCAATAATCAATAATATGCTTGATGCTGACGAAATTGAGTGGTTGAATGGCTATCATAGATATGTATGTGATAAACTATTCCCTTTTCTAGACATAGAACATCAACTGTGGCTACAGGAAATGTGTGAACCAATAAAGTAATAGAGCTAAAATCTAATGAGATATTAAGGGGTGTTCTATTAATTCCCCGCAAAAATAAATAATTAACGAACTATGGGCGTTATTGCTATTTTGATGTTTTTGGCTTTTTCTTTGCATCTTGCTGTTCTTCATCAGTCACGATGCCCGCATCGCTGGCTTTGCCAGCTACGCCCTTATTTTGGGCTGAAGGCTCTCCCTCCGCACAACAATCTGCTAAAGAAAAATCTCAAAATCACC
>JAGHSE010000116.1 GCA_018066015.1 Candidatus Colivivens equi | reverse complement strand
TTACTATCGTTTTTGATTTTATATAGAAATTCTAGATAGTCTAGATTTTTTCACTTTGCACTAAATGCCTTTATCAACTTTGGCAATACATCTTCCACATTGCCTACAATTTTGTAATCAGCAATCTGAGAAATAGGTGCATCTGGGTCGTTGTTAATAGAAACAATGATTCCTGATTCCTTCATACCTGCAACATGCTGTATTGCTCCACTAATTCCACAAGCAATATAAACCTTCGGACGAACTGTCACACCTGTCTGGCCAATCTGACGGTCATGATCAATCCACCCTGCATCAACTGCAGCACGACTTGCACCTACTTCTGCATGTATTTCCTTTGCGAAGTCAAATAAAAGATTGAAACCTTCTTTGCTACCTACACCATAACCACCAGCTACTATTATATTTGCCCCCTTCAGATTGTGTTTTGCGACCTCTACATGACGTTCAAGTACCTTGACAATAAAATCAGCATCATCTACGTATTGATTAACATCATGTCTGACAATCTCACACTTATGATTCGCAACCACTTTCTTAGCCATAACTCCGTCCCTTACAGTTGCCATCTGAGGGCGATGTTCTGGATTGACTATTGTTGCAATAATACTTCCTCCAAATGCCGGACGAATCTGCATCAACTGATTCTCATAATGTCTTTCCTCAAAATCACCATTTTCATTCTTCACCTTCATATCAAAGTCGGAAATTTCCAAACTTGTACAGTCTGCCGTCAAACCACTATTAAGTGCCGAAGACACACGTGGACCGAGGTCTCTTCCTATCACAGTTGCACCCATCAAACATATTTGTGGTTGTATTTCTTTGAACAACTGAACCATAATAGCAGCATGTGGCAATGTTGTATAAGGGAATAACCTCCCGTCGTCAAACACATGGATTTTGTCAGGTCCATAAGGAACTATTTGATTCTCAATACCAACCAATCCAGTACCGATACAAACACATTCCAAACTTGTATGCAAATCATCAGCCAATTCTCTGCCCTTAGTCAACAACTCCTGACTAACTTCTGCCACCCTATTATTCTCACCAATTTCGATATATACAAAAACCATAAAATCAACGTATTAATTTTCTCGTCCTTTACCTAAAAGAGACTTTCTTTCAGTTCATTCATCAAACATTGCAAATCAGAATCCGAATCTGTAAAAGTTTTAGTTTCTTTTACCTTAAACACAATATTCTTCACAGCTTTCACATTTGTAGGAGAACCAGCCTTACCAATTTGTTTTGGATCTGCATCAATATCAGCAGCGCCCCAGTGGATAAAAGTCCTGTTTTTATTTGCCATTACCCGTTTCACATTACGAAATCTGCAAGGCGCAGCCGTACCATTAACTGTCAACACACAAGGCATCGGACATTCTACTATTTCCACTCCACCATCAATGTGTCTTCTCATGGTCAGTATATTCTGATTATGACTTAATATTTCTTCAACATAAGTTACCTGAGGAAGTCCTAATTTCTCTGCCACCTGAGGACCTACCTGAGCTGTGTCACCATCAATAGCCTGACGACCACACAATATCAAGTCATATCCACCTATTTTCCTGATAGCTTGTGCCAGCGAATAACTCGTAGCCAAAGTGTCAGCACCGCCCAATGCACGATCAGTCAACAATATGGCATCATCTGCACCTCTCTCAATACCTTCTTTCAACACATCTTCGGCTTTTGGCAATCCCATAGAGAGCAGAGTGACCTTACCGCCACAATCATCTCTTAACCTTAACCCCACTTCCAGCGCATTCAAGTCATCAGGATTAAAAATAGCAGGCAAAGCCCCTCGGTTCACCGTACCCTCAGCAGACATAGCATCAGGACCCACGTTATGAGTATCTGGCACCTGTTTAACTAATACAATTATATTCATTAATCTGTAAAAATTAGTTTAAAGTGCAAATATAAGAAATTTTTAGTGTAACAACAAATAATAGTATCCATTTTGCTTGTCAGTCGGTATTGCGTAAAAACTCGAATTATTACAAACGTGTATATTCTATTTATTGTGGAATGTAGCAGATTAATTTTATAGGCACTATTTCTTTATTTTGTCAATTGAAATGAACTCGTTCGATCCACGTTTGAGTACCTGTGTCATGCAGTGAGCGGCACCATATCCTCCGATGAGATTGTCGAGTGGAACCCACTCCACCTGCACGTTGTTCCTCGCATATTCTTCTTCGAGTTCCTTACTCTGTCCTGCCACCGACATGATGTGGCGGGCATCTACCGTAAGGAAGTTGTTGGCGTAGTGGTCGGCATCATCCTTGCTGATGCGGATAATCCTAACACCCCTTGACTCCAGGAACTCCCGAAACCCCTTTCCTGAATACACCGAATCCTGCCTATATGCCTTCTCGCCGGCAGGACGGACATACATATCCATTGTCAGATAGTTAATATCGTCTTTCCCCTTGGCATCATAACGATTGTAGCACATAGCACACAAATCCTTGTCTATCACGTTGAAGTATGTGTCGAGATGCATCTGATATTGGTTTCTCCAGTGTTCACGCACAACGACCACAGTGTCGTGCCCGAAACAGTCGTTCTCCAGGAGTTCGTCAATTGCCTCCTGATTGGTTCTCAACCCCTGGCCTATGAGACTTATCGTCCCAAACGGAATGTAGTCGCCGCCTTCAAGATAGCTGTTCTCCCCCTTCACTCGGTATATAGCCGGTTCCCCCAGCTGTTCATAGCAGGCCTCGATGATATCGACCTCCGGAGCCCTCTGACTGGAGTTCATCCTGCACATCACGTGCCCCTTCGGAGTCGTGACACTCTGATCCCTGAGGAAATACATGTTCATCAGTGGCTCATGGACGTATTGCGCCTCTAAACCCGTATTGATACCCGACTCCCTGAGAATGACCGTAGGCCTGTTGATGATGATGCGCACCAGGTCCGAATTGCTCATTGAGGCAAGCACGTCACGCTTGTACAGATTCTGGGCCTCCTGTTCGCTGAGTGGCAGACCACTCACATCGTATGTGAGGGATGCCTCGGCAAGTTCTACAAGACGGTCGTGTGGCATCGTGAACAGGACGTCCGTCACCATATATACCGTACATCCCTGCGCTTCCAGCATGGAGATGTAGTTCCTGTGCTCGTCCGCAGCCTTGTCGATGTCAAAATACCTCTCGTAGAGCCCTGCATCTGGATGGATGATGCCATCAAAGAGCTCCGTGCCGGGAGTGTACATCAGGATTGTCCCGGCCTTATGATATTCTGCCTGGGGATAGCTATACACCATCGGCTTCACGTTATAGGTAGAAGACTCATCGTTCTTGCTGCATAACACGGCACATGCCGCAACCGCCACCAGCATCACAATATTCAAGACACCACGTTTCATTTTCCTTAATTTCATACTTTCTCCTGCTACCATTATGTGATTACATTAATATTTACAAATACAAAGATAATTATAATTTGCTTATGATACAAAGATATTCATATTTTTTACGTCCACGACAACGCACACTAAACGCAAACTGATGGGAATCTTCCCATCGGTAATGACTTAATTTTCGCAAATTTTCGTGTTTTTCGTGGTAAAAAAACTCTGCATGAAACTGAAAGAATAAATAATTTACGATTAAATTTATGGGTAATTTACGTTAAAAATAAAATATATCTGCCTACGGCGTAACGTGAATTTATCGTGAATTGTTCCGTGAATTATTGCTTTGCGTCTCTCTGCACAATTTATGTATTGTAGATGATATTGAAAGCCTCTTTCATAATTTCTTTCTCGCTAAATGGAATACTATTCTTTCCGTCAATGAGAAAGCGTTCATGTCCTTTTCCGGCGAGAAGAATCACGGCATTGGCACTGGCCGACAGAATTGATGTGATTATTGCCTCTTTCCTGTCAGGGATGAAAGCAACCTTAGCAAGTCCTGACTCGGAGAAGCCTTTGCGGATGT
>JAGHSE010000140.1 GCA_018066015.1 Candidatus Colivivens equi | reverse complement strand
TTTAATTGTCAGCTTATCACTTCCTGTTGCTTTAAAACTCATATCAAGTCCCTTAACAGAATGAGTCAGGGCTCCAACAGATATGAAATCAACTCCAGCCTCAGCATAATCTCTAATGGTCTCAAATGTAATACCTCCAGAAGATTCTGTTTCGTATCTGCCGTTTATTAGTTTTACTGCTTCGCGAGTCATTTCTGGAGTGAAATTATCAAGCATAATTCTATCTACACCTCCACACTCCAGCACTTTGTTGAGTTCTGCAAAGTCTCTTACTTCAATCTCAATTTTCAAATCTTTATTATGAGCTTTTAGATACTGATGACAACGGGTGATTGCATTTTCTATACCTCCAGCAAAATCAATGTGGTTGTCTTTAAGGAGAATCATATCAAAAAGTCCGATACGATGATTCGTACCTCCACCAATCTTCACAGCTTCTTTCTCAAGCATACGCATTCCTGGTGTAGTCTTGCGAGTGTCAAGCACTCTTGTGTGAGTTCCTTCCAGCCGTTTCACATAGTTATGAGTCATTGTGGCAATGCCTGACATTCTTTGTAAGATATTCAGCATCAATCTTTCTGTCTGCAAAAGGCTCTGAATCTTACCTTTGACACTCATAACAATATCGCCTGGTTTTACATGAGCACCATCATGTATATAAACCTCTACCTCCATTGTAGGGTCAAATCTATGAAACACTTGTTTTGCAATAGCTTCACCAGCAAAGATGCCTTCTTGTTTGATGAGCAATTTTGATTCACTTACTGCATCTTTAGGAATGCAGCACAAAGTTGTATGATCTCCGTCTCCTATATCCTCAGCAAAAGCTAAGTCAATAAGTCTGTCATTAAGTTCGTTTACTGTGTACATTGTGTATGTTAAATTGTTTGTATATTATTTTATATCACTCCTCTAATACGCTTTTATAATTTCCAAATAGACCTTGTTCCCTAAATATCTTAGTTGTAGAATCTTCTAGTGGAGTTCGTTTGATGATAGGATTGTTTTCCCAGAACAGGGAGTCATACGGTTGAGCATCAATTTTTTCAGTTAAATCATCTTTGCCTTGAATCTCTGTTGATGCCCCCATATCATATTTTGAATACAATTCGTCCATGTCATCAACAGCTACTAGAATTGAGGAAATCTTAACATGATATTTTCGCTTTCCGAGAGCCAAGAAATAAGTAAATTTATAGTCTTCATCCACCTTCACACTTCTCACCCTAGGTAATAAACTCTCGGTATCGTATTCTATTGTAAATGTCGGGCACTGGTGTTTCATTATACCAAGTCCAGTTGATTTATAGTTAAAGTTCTTGATATGACCTTCATACTTGTATACCAACAGAGACTTAGGATTGACATATAAAGTACCTTCCACAATGTCCTTTTTTACTTTCTTTTTAGCCGTAAAATGCATTTTGTAGAACACCACCCCTGAAGTATCTTTTACGGTTTCAATATCGACACTGTAGTATTTTGCCCAATTTTCATTGATAAATTTAATCCATGGTTTTTCTTGATCCCCAATTGGCGCAATACATGAGAAATCAAAGAAATTAGAGTGCATCAACTCTCTATTGTTGATTGAGTCATTAGGTAGAGCTGCATATCTACCTTCCAACAACTGCAATTTGTGAACATACAAATTGGGATTACCTTTAAAGAAAGCTTCCACTAATTCGTTTACATGGTCATCGTTACTTGTAGTCTGGCGATAGAAATACATACGATTTCTGTATTTCTCATCATTTTGAAGTATAGGGTAATATTTACTTCTCAGTCTGCTAATCAATTTGTTGATATCAATAGCAGTAATAGTAACTGTCTTGATATCATACGCCTTAGGTTTTAGTTTAATGACTTCAGTCAGTTCGCTTATGTCCATTTGCAGAGTCTCGTAACCTAAACACTGCACCTTGACATAACCAGTATGCGGGTTGCGCAAATCATATTCTCCGTCTTCATTTGTCAGTGTACCAGGAGCATCACTCAAATATATACTTGCGTATGGTAGTCCCTCTTTTGTCTTAGCATCAACAACCTTCCCGCTTATTTTGTCTTGTCCATAACATAAAGTAAATGCAAAGGTAAAGAG
>JAGHSE010000055.1 GCA_018066015.1 Candidatus Colivivens equi | reverse complement strand
AAAAAAGTAACCACTTGGTTAAGTGATTACCTCAAACAAAACAAGAGTTGCAAACTACCTCAAATAAAATGAGAATTGCAAACTATCGTCAAAATATCGTCAAAAGCAAAAAGCATCCTCGGAAAGCGGCTTTAAATAAGCATTTCCGGGGGAATAATCAATGTTCATATCGTCCTGCTGCGCAGCCCGATAAGCAGCGCTTCGCTTTATTCGTACTCAATGAGGTTAATCTGGTTATGCTCTGTTACTGCACTTCCAGATTGCCATCGGATGAATCTTTATCCTTCCGACGATATCTACATCATCAAACAATAGCTCAGGCTTATAGACTCCTTTATCAAAGAGTTCGATGAATTCCTTTTCTGATTCACTGAGAATCATCAATTCCTCAATATATTTTTTAGCCATGGCTTTTTCCGCATCCAGATCATAATGACCCGGATTCCCAAGGACAGGCAGAAGTTCTTTCTTTATCTTCGCCATAGTAAGAGAATCTATTGCAGCAGTATCAAAATCCTTGTTGATTTCTTCAGCAGAAATACAGGCATAGAAAGCAATGCACTTTCTGAATAAATTTCTCTTCTCTCCGTCAATAATCCCGGATTTTATCATCGCATTTATATCATACAGATCTCTTGCTGCCGCTCTGGACATTAATGCATTTGCCTTTGCTGCATATATTTCCATGGGATCAGCCATTGCAACAGCAACCGGTCCAGGAAGAAAGTCAAAGGCTATTTCTTTATTTACAGGGTCAAATACATGTTCTCTTAATGAATAATTCGTTTCCACTTTTATTACGTCCGGTCTGCCTCCGGCATTGGTGTAAGTGAACAGTAATCCGTCCAGGCTGTGAAAAAGCCGTGAATTAGGAGATAAAGCATATCCTTCGTTCTGCATATATGCCGTAATCTTATCTGTTATTATTGTACGGTTTTTGAGCATTTCATCCCTGTCGGAATTAGGTACATAATCAAGATCAATGTCAACAGAAAGCCTCGGCAAATCAAACAGTGCAAGATTAATCGCTGTTCCGCCTTTTAAGATCAAATGCTGTGAGAGAATTTCATCCGAAAAAATAAAACGTAATACTTCTGTGAGCCTTAAAACCTTTTCAAAGGTATCGCGAACAAACCCGTATTTCCCTGAGACCTTGGCAAGTTCATTTTTGTTATATTCTATCATTCGCATCCTCTCCTTCTATGTCAGTTTGGGCACTACGATCTGCCATTTTGGAATATATATTCCGGATGCAGCTTTATCAATATAACGTTTACTGCTTCCAATGTGTCCGCAGCAGTATTCGATAAAATCATCGCTTATCTTTAACGTATCTTTATGATTTTCAAAAAAGTATCCTGTCTTTTGATACAGAAACTGGTTATCGTAGAAAGCCAGCATTTCTTTGAGCTTTTCTTCATTCAAACCTGACAGCATGGAAATACATTCATCAATTTCCTCGAAACCGGATATCTTATTCATATCCTTTATTGAATCGATAACCGTACGCTCCTTATTTGTAATTCGAACCCCTCCGCTGAATGCGACAGTTTCAATTCCGATATTACAATCCGTCTTTATCCCCCGGTAATGAATGTTATCAAAGTCAAACTCGCGAACTGATGATGGTGAAGAAAAAATCACATCATAGTATACCTGATTCAATATTCCATAATACTCAAATGCACTATGATGCGAAATACAGGCGTCCTTTGATATGCTGCAGGCAATCTGATATTTGCTTGCTACAGGCTGTCCGCTTTCACCGCTTTTGCAGGTGTACATATTATTCCGGATTTTGTATATCAAACCATCTGCAAGAAGCCTTTTTAATGCGCTTCGTGCAGATTCTTCATTATCATAATATTCAGTTAAATCCTGCGCGGAAAAGACAGGCTTATCCAGCAGTTCAAAATACAGGTTCTTCATCGGTTTATATTATATACATTTTGGGTTGAAATTAAACTATATTGATTTGTATATAAACTATATGGCAGAAAAAGATTATTGTCAACCTATCGTTTAAGGTTTAAGGTTTTCTCTTTTGACGATTGCATCGGAAATCGGTCGTCATGTTGACTTAATTCCGATTCGTTTTTTACAGGGCGATAGTTAGAGTGTCAATAATATTTTCAATTGCCATTACTACAGAATTGATACGAGCATATTACTTTTTTATGCAGTAGAACCGTCCCCCATGTATTCCATCTTATTCCCGCTTTCTGAAATATTTTATTTTCCGGGAATGAAATAGCGTAGCCTCAAATTGCCAGGACTACCCTGTTTTATTTCTGAGGCACCCATACACAAACCTTATATCAAGGAAACAATAATTCCAGCGCTCCCGGCCGCCTCCTGCTCTTCCATTGACCTGGAATGGGGTTGAAAAAACCGGCATGTGAGCCGGTG
>JAGHSE010000269.1 GCA_018066015.1 Candidatus Colivivens equi | reverse complement strand
ACGCCTCTGCGTGAGGAACTGAAAAATGCGGGAACCGAAAATGCTGGAACAGGACTTAAGGAACTTAAATAAATATCATAATTATGAAGAAATCATTTTTAACAATCAACGTATTACTACTCACTTGTACGTCATTTGTAGGCATTAATTGCAAGGCACAAACTTATCCGTTTCAGAATCCAAATTTGTCAGCTGAGCAACGAGCAGAAAATCTTTGCTCATTGTTAACTTTAGAAGAAAAATCACGATTGATGGAACACACCTCACCCGCTATTCCACGTTTGGGCATACCAGAATTCAACTGGTGGAGTGAGGCACTGCATGGAGTAGGGCGCAACGGCACTGCTACTGTTCTTCCTATCACCGTCGCAATGGCATCTTCGTTTAATCATGAATTAGTTCAAAAAGCATATGATGCAGTAAGTGATGAAGCACGAGCAAAGAATAATATAGCCCGCAAACAAAATCGTTGCAAGGGTTATGAAGGGTTGTCGTTCTGGACACCAAATATTAATATCTTCCGAGACCCACGATGGGGCAGGGGACAAGAAACTTATGGTGAAGACCCATACCTCACTACTCAAATGGGGTTGGCTGTTGTTCGTGGACTTCAAGGCGAACCTGGTCATAAGTATCAGAAATTATTTGCTTGTGCAAAACATTTTGCTGTTCATAGCGGACCAGAATGGAATCGTCATTCCTTCAATGTCGAACTCCTTCCACCTCGTGACCTCTACGAAACATATCTGCCAGCATTCAAGGCACTTGTTCAACAGGGTGACGTAAAGGAGGTGATGTGTGCTTATCAGAGCATTGACAATGAACCTTGTTGTGGCAACAACCGTTTGCTTCAACAAATCCTGCGTGATGACTGGGGATTTAAGGGCATAGTCACCAGTGACTGTTGGGCTCTCAATGATTTCTGGACTAAAGGTGCTCATGAAGTGTCATCCAATATGGTTGACGGTGTTTCAAAAGCATTGTATGCAGGTACTGACGTAGAATGTGGCAATACATATCGTTCCCTTACAGAAGCCGTTGCAGCAGGTAAAGTTACCGAAGAACAAGTTGATGTCAGTCTCAAGCGTTTGCTTAAGGGACGATTCGAACTTGGTGACTTTGACAATGATGATTTGGTGGAGTGGCGCAACATAGGTCCTGAGGTGATTGCGTCTGAAGCTCATCATGCCGTTGCCAACCAACTCGCACATGAATCAATTGTGTTACTCCAGAACCGCAACAATATTCTTCCTTTATCTCGTTCTGCCAAGGTAGCTGTTATTGGTCCTAATGCCTCCGACTCCGTCATGCTTTGGGGTAATTATAATGGTTTTCCAAAACACACAACCACAATCCTCGATGGAATGAAAGGTAAAAATACTAACACTACCTACCTCAAGGCTTGTGGATTAGTTGAACGCAAGGCTTCAGACAGTTGGTTTGATAATATCAGATGCATGGATGGGGTATATACTGGATTAGGTGCATTTTATTATAATAATCAAGACTTTGAGGGCGAACCAGTCACACGTCGTTATTATCAGACAGCCATGAAGTTCGACAATGGAGGTGCTACTGCATTTGCCGAAGGGGTTAATCTTGAGAACTTCTCTGCTCGTTACGAAGGGGTGTTAAGGTCTAATGACACTGAGACTATTACCTTCTCAATAAAATACACCGATAAATGTATGCTCGTTGTTGATACCGATACATTATTAAACGACTGGAACCCTCGAATGGAAGATCGTGCTCGTACCCGCAATATCAACTTCACTGTTCAGGCTGGCAAGGCATATAATCTTCAACTGAAATACGCACAAAACGTAGGTGCTGCGTCTCTTTCTTTTGACGTAGGTCATCAAGTTACATACTCCGACCAGCAGATACTCTCAGCAGTCAGCGATGCCGATATTGTAGTCTTTGTAGGAGGAATCTCACCTCGTCTTGAGGGCGAGGAAATGCGTGTCAATTACCCTGGATTCAAGGGTGGTGACCGCACAGACATAGAATTACCACAAGTGCAGCGTGACATCATGGCAATGTTACACAAGGCAGGCAAAAAAATCATATTTGTCAATTGTTCTGGCAGTGCAATGGGGTTAGTTCCTGAGACTGAGTCTGCCGATGCCATTTTGCAGGCTTGGTATGGCGGTGAATGTGGCGGTGAGGCTGTTGCTGATGTAATTTATGGTGATTACAACCCTTCAGGCAAATTACCTGTTACATTCTATAAAAACGTAGATCAACTGCCTGACTTCCTCGACTACACTATGAAAGGACGAACATACAGATATATGACCGAAACACCACTCTTCCCATTTGGGTACGGATTGTCTTATTCACATTTCGTTATCGACAAAGTATCATACAAAAAGGGAAAGGTCACAGCACGCGTAACCAACGATAGTGACCGTGATGGCGACGAGGTAGTTCAAGTTTATATTCGTAGAATAGCCGACACCGACGGACCGAATAAGTCCTTGCGAGGTTACAAACGCGTCAGTGTTACTGCTGGCAAGAGTGTAGAAGTGAGCATCCCTCTTGACAACGACCAATTTGAAGGATGGGACCCTCAGACAAACACCATGCGAGTAGTTCCTGGCAAATACCAGATAACAGTAGGTAATTCAAGTCAATCAGTTGCTAAAAAACTGAATATTCAACGAGCCGAATGAAGAGTCAAACTTGTTTGAACTATTCTGAGGTGAGGCCGAAAATGCGGGAACCGAATATTCAACGAACCGAATGAAGAGTCAAACCTGTTTGAACTATGCTGAGGTGAGGCCGAAAATTTGCCGAACTGAGTGAAATACCAAATTTATTTGAGTATATCCGAGGTAAGAATGAAAATGCAGGAACTGAAAATGCTGGAACAGAATATCACAAAATGAACACAATTTTTGCAAGAATAATAGGAGAAAACTTAGGCATAGCCGAAAAACAAGTCTATGCAGTTCTGAAGTTATTAGACGAAGGGTGTACCATACCCTTTATAAGTCGTTATCGCAAAGAATCCACAGGGTCGCTTGATGACATTCAGGTAGCCAATATCAGTGATGCCAAAGATAGATTCTGTGAAATTGCAAAAAGAAAAGAGACAATCATCTCCACCATTGAATCACAGGGAAAACTGACAGATGAATTACGCACTCGAATCAACAACTCATGGGACTCCACCGAGTTGGAAGATATTTACGCACCCTACAAACCAAAGAAACGTACTCGTGCGGAGATTGCACGTCAGAAAGGATTGGAACCCTTAGCCGACTTCTTGCTACGTCAGACTCATAAAGATATCTATCTCAAGGCACAAGAATTCATCAATACAGAAAAATCAGTGAATACCGTTGATGAGGCACTGCAGGGAGCCAAAGATATAATAGCAGAAAAAGTCAGCGAAGACGAAAATGCTCGCAATGCTGTCCGTAGAAATTTCAATCATCTTGCAGTCATCACTTCCAAGGTCATCAAGGGCAAAGAAGAGGAAGGACAAAAATACCTTGACTATTTTGATTTTTCTGAAAAACTCAACAAATGCGCTTCTCACCGCCTTCTCGCAATGCGCCGGGGTGAGAACGAGGGTATTTTGCGAGTGAGTATCAGTGGTAATGACGAACTCTGTCTTGAACGACTACATCTTCAGTTCGTGCGTGGTCAGGCTGATGATTCTATGTGTGTGGCTGAGGCTGTTGACGACTCTTTCAAACGTTTATTGAAACCAAGCATAGAAACCGAGTTCTCCAAACTCTCAAAAGAAAAAGCTGATACTGAGGCAATACATGTGTTTGTAAAGAATCTCGAACAACTACTTATGTCAGCTCCACTTGGACAGAAACGTGTGTTGGCTATTGACCCTGGTTTTCGTACCGGTTGCAAGGTCGTGTGTCTTAATGCCGAAGGGGCTTTGTTGCATAATGAAACCATTTATCCTCATCCACCAAAACTTGAATCTAAATTGGCTGGTAACAAGATATGGACTCTCATCAAACAATATAAGATTGAAGCCATCTCAATAGGCAACGGAACTGCCAGTCGGGAGACCGAACAATTCATACATAATCTTAACCTGCCTCAGACTATTCAAGTGTTTATAGTCAGCGAAGATGGAGCCTCCATTTATTCCGCATCAAAGGTGGCACGAGAAGAATTTCCCGACTATGACGTCACTGTTCGTGGTGCAGTCTCAATCGGGCGCCGACTTATGGATCCTCTGGCTGAACTCGTCAAGATAGACCCTAATTCTATTGGGGTGGGACAGTATCAAAAAGATGTTGACCAAGTAGCACTTCGCCATTCCTTAGACCATACGGTAGTTTCATGTGTCAATAAAGTTGGGGTAAATCTCAATACGGCAAGCAAGCACCTGCTTACATATATATCAGGACTGGGCCCTGTGGTTGCACAAAATATAGTTGATTACCGCACCGAACATGGACCATTTACTTCCCGTACTCAACTCTTAAAAGTACCCAAACTAGGACCTAAAGCCTTTGAACAATCAGCAGGTTTTTTGCGGATTTGTGGTGGTTCACAACCGCTTGACAATTCTGCAGTTCATCCTGAGAGTTATTCAATCGTAGAACGAATGGCTCACGACCAGCATTGCACTGTCTTGGAACTGATGTCTGATAAAACAAAACGAACAACAATAGACATCAAAAAATATGTTTCAGACAAGGTAGGATTACCAACCCTCACTGATATTATGAATGAGTTAGATAAACCAGGACGTGATCCGCGAGAACAACTCAAGGCATTTGAATTTTCTCATGACATACACGAACTCGAAGATGTCCGTGAGGGAATGATATTGCCTGGCATAGTGTCAAATATTACCAATTTCGGATGCTTTGTTGATGTGGGAGTTCACACAAAGGGGTTGGTACATATATCCGAAATGGCAGACCATTTTATTAAAGACCCTACCGAAGTCGTTACATTACACCAGCATGTCCAAGTACGAGTGCTTGCAGTAGATTTATCCCGAAAAAGACTCTCGCTCTCAATGAAATAAAGAAACGCTGAGTCACCTCTGCGTGAGGAACCTGAAACTTGTTCTAAAATAATTTCAAATATCTGCAAAATGCCTCTGAATCAATTCGTTTTTTTATAAAAATTCATAAGTTGTATAAAGAAAAGGGCACTTTATGCCAGTTCCAAGGCCCCTGCTCTGCAAGCCCCTGCACTGGCACGAAGTGCCCCCTGTGTGGTAAATTATCTGCGCAGATATTTCTTATTATTCATTATCACCATACCTCTATAATCATCATTGACAAACTGGCCTTGCAGATTGTACTTCTTGTTGTCGAGGCAAGAGTTCATATTATCCTTTATGTCCTTGACGTCAGTAGTTCCCCACCATACAATATTTGATGCATGCTCTTCATCACCACCTTTATACACTGACTGAACACCTATGTTGTTGATAACCTGTTCTTGTACATATACATTTACGCCAAAGAATGATGGCATAATAAATCCATTTTCGCTATCAGCGAAATTGTAAGGAATCAAAGTCATATCCTCTCCAAAACCATATTTTTCATTTGTAAACGTATAGATTTTATCATTGATATATACATAATAGAACAATTTTTCCTTATTGAGCACATCACCTTCTGTTCCAATTGCATTGATTGAAAGGCAGACACACCAATCCCCCTCTATGTCATAGAAATCTGTTACTTCCAATATTTCAGGATCAACAGGTGTTGCAGGAATGTCAATATATAATTTCATTGTTGGCTCGTTGTAAGTATTGAAAGCATAAGGAAAAGCATCATTGGCATTTACCAACATTGCCGTCTGAGGAGTAGCAGGAGTAAGAGTTTGAGTTGATGCGTCATAGTTAAAAACAAATTTGTCAGTGAATGTATGTTCTTGATCTACACTTCCCCATTCGTTTGGAATCAACTCGTAAGACGATGTCATGAGGTAACAAATATATCCATAAGCATCTCCTATGTATTGCTTTGAAGGGAATTCAATAGTATTCCCTTTGATAGTGCCCTTTATTACAGCATCAGGAAGAGTATTACTGAAAGAAGTGAGATATACATCATTATCCTTCATACCCATCTGTACAAAAGAAGTTTCATATACTGGAGGATCATTATATATATCCTTGCTTGCCATAGTGTAATATTCTAAAGACACATCTTCAGGCACTTCAACAAGGCTTTCCTCAAACAAATTGTATTTTGTTTCACAGTCAGCATAAGAAGCCCATAGTCCGTTGATCGTTTCAGCCCCACCAGTGAATGAGGAATAAGCAACACCAAGAACTTCTACGTTCAATTCCGTATTATTCAATACGATACTGTCACCATCAATAGTATAAGTGATAGGAGTTTCAGTGTCTTCTGTGAATGTTATAAAATCATCACCTCTTGTCACTTTCATCATTGTCAATTTCAAATCACCATAATATTCATAATATTCATCATCAACTTCATCATATATATATACTGATGTGTTTTCTAAAACCTCTCCTGGTGCTATGGAAATAGTCTTTTTGTCTTCTCCCAATGTTCCTTTTATCCATTTTCCGGAATTGATAGAAGCAATAACGTTCTGCAGATACACCTCATTGTTTTCCGCAAAGACCACTTTTGCCATACCCGACTGTTGAGTGCGATATATTCCATCCCAATCTTCTACATACGACCAACCGCTACGCTTATAACTTCTCATTTCGCCTTCAGGTGGCACGACTACGAATGTTTTAGGTACTTTACTTGCTTTATGCAATTGCCCGCTTTTTTGACTTGCAGTTTGTTCGCTACCTTCTTGTTGAAGGTATGGATTCTGCTTTAACACTTTGGTGGATTGAAAAGGAGTCTTAATCTTAGGAATGTTACCTACAGGATGTTGT
>JAGHSE010000192.1 GCA_018066015.1 Candidatus Colivivens equi | reverse complement strand
GTATAAGTATGATTCTTTCATTATATATATTTGTTTGAATGGTGACTGTATGATTAGGAAACACAGAAATAGTTTTTTTTCAAGGTTTAAAAAAAACTATTTTAATGATAACGACGGCTCAGTCACTCTCAAAAAGGGAGAGAGTTGTGTTGTGCCTATGTCATGTGCCGATATTGACCTTGTGCCTAACAATAATGCCGGACTGACTGAAATATTAGAGGTATATGTTGACAATAAAAATTTCAATCAAAGCAGGAGTTAATTCAACGTCAACGACAACTAAATTAACATCAACGACAACGGACTAAAAACTATAAAAATAAAATCGTAATATGAAACACTTTGATGTACGTTATCTTTTAGCAACAATAATTGTTGCAATGAATGGAGGGGTATCTTGTCTTGCTCAGCATGATTTTTGGAATAACCCTGGCATAAACGAACAAAACAGAATGGAAGATCACTCTGATTTCTTTGCTTTTGAGAATACTGAATTGGCTCAAAAAGGCGACAAAACGAAATCAGAACGATATCTGTCACTCGAAGGAACATGGAAATTCTTCTGGGTGGAGAATGCAGATGAGCGTCCTACTAACTTCTTCACAATGAAGTATGATGACTCAAAATGGGGACATATGTCTGTACCTGGGATTTGGGAACTAAACGGATATGGTCATCCTGTATATGTAAATATCGGATATGCTTGGAATCAAGACTGGAGGACTGACCCTCCTAAGATTGGAACTCTTGGTAATCATGTAGGCTCATATCGTCGCACCTTCAATATCCCTGCAAACTGGAAAGGGCAAAAGGTGTTTATGCATATTGGAAGTGCTACGAGCAATATTACCATCTGGATAAATGGCAAGTATGTAGGATATAGCGAAGACTCGAAAGTAGCAGCTGAGTTTGATATCACGAAATTCATTCAACCAGGCAAGGAAAATCTAATAGCTATGCAGATATTCCGCTGGTGCGATGGTAGTTATCTTGAAGATCAGGATTTCTGGCGCCTTTGTGGTATTGCTCGCGAATGTTATCTCTATTCTACTCCTAATAATCATTTAAAGGATATTTTTATCACTCCAGACCTTACTGACAATTACACAAACGGCAAACTAGCCATACAGACGCAAGTAGAAGGTAAAGTCAATGTGCATTGTGACCTCATGGACGCTTCTGGAAAATTAATTACAAGTACTGACCTGCCTCTCACATCTAACCTCGCACCGCAAATCTCTGTTACCACTCCACGCAAATGGAGTGCAGAAGACCCTTATCTCTACACTCTAATCACTACAGTTAAGGACAAGAAAGGCAATGTGCTTGAAGTCATCCCGCAGAAAGTAGGTTTCCGTAAAGTTGAAATCAAAGGTGGGCAATTACTTGTCAATGGTCAGCCTATATATATAAAAGGTGTTGACCGCCACGAGCTTGATCCTGATGGTGGTTATGTACTGAGTGTGGAACGCATGAAAGGTGACATTCTGGCAATGAAAGCTCTTAACGTGAATGCTGTACGTACCAGCCATTACCCTAACGACCCTAGATTCTATGCTCTATGTGATGAGATGGGCATATATATGACTTCTGAGACTAATATCGAAAGTCATGGAATGGGATACGGAGACGGTACTCTGGCAAAGCGCGAAGATTTTTATCTTATGCACATGCAACGTCAATACCACCACCTGAAGTCTTACAAAAACCACCCTGCCATTATTGTATGGTCACTGGGCAACGAGGCTGGATATGGAAAGAATTTCTCAGATGCTTATGATTGGGTAAAATCGTATGACCCTTCACGTCCTTGCCAGTACGAACGTGCTCTTTGGGAAAGAGACGGAAGTGGAAAGAGTGATATCTTCTGTCCAATGTACTATGGATATGAAGATTGTGAGCGTTACAGCAAAGGAAAAGACGAACGTCCACTCATTCAATGTGAATATGCGCACGCAATGGGCAATAGTATTGGTGGATTCAAAGAATACTGGGACCTCGTGCGTAAATATCCAAAATATCAAGGTGGTTATATTTGGGACTTCATAGACCAAGGACTACGCAGTAAGAGTAAAATCACGGGTAATCAAATTTGGGCTTATGGTGGCGACTTCGGACGTTATCGTCCTAGTGATCAGAACTTCAACTGCAATGGAGTCATTGCTCCTGACCGTTCTTTCAATCCTCATGCCTACGAAGTGCAGTATTATTATCAGAATATTTGGTCAACTCTTCATGGAGACAACCTTGACATATACAACGAGAATTTCTTCGTACCTATCTCGGGGGAAATGACATGGACTATCAAGGTTGAAGGAAAACAAGTCGTTAAAGGATATTCTGATATTACTAATCTGAATATCGCTCCTCATACAACTAAGTCCGTTACTATACCTATATCTACTATTAC
>JAGHSE010000426.1 GCA_018066015.1 Candidatus Colivivens equi | reverse complement strand
ACGCAGCTCGTACCGTAGCGATGCAGACGGCTACTGATAATGCCAACGAACTCCTCGACGAGCTCCGCATCCAGTATAATAAGGGTCGTCAGGCCGCTATTACCGCTGAGTTGCTCGATATCGTGGGCGGTTCAATGCAATAATATCGATACTATTTGGATAAAGAAGATGATGGGCAAAAGTCTTATTTTGGACTTTTGCCCATCATCTTCTTTTAATAGGCTGTGCTTATTTCCAGATAGGTTCCATCTCCCAACCATTAGGGAATCCCATTGCAGTAAGATCTATTTCTGGGAAATCTACAAAGAGCCAGCGGAGTTTTGCAAGCATATCATTGTTGGGGGATATGATGTCTAGGAAATACTTGATGATGCAAAGATTGAAGTATATACGCAATGCATCAGTTGGCAGAGTTATCCATGGACGCATCATTCTGTTTGGGATGGTTGCACGAATTGTGTTCTGCTTGTTCCATACTCTGGCATGATGACAGCATGCATTTCGTGTAAGGGTAATAATCGTCATCCAGGATTCAAACGGGTCAATTTGTAAACTGAAGGACTGTGAAATGCGCTTCTTGATCTTTTTGTTCTTTATGTTTCCATATATGTTGGTGATAACACCAAATGGAAGAATCTCAGCAAGAATCCATGCTGGTGGATAAGGATCAGAATAAGTTTCTCTAAAATGAACAATAAAATCTTCTCGAGAACGACGTATTTCTGCTTCAATGAGTATCATTGTGCGGTTGAACTTGTTCTGGTCTGTGAAATTGGAGGCATCTGTCATCCAAAATAGATTACCAGTCATTTCACTTGCAATATTTACTATTGCACTTCTTATCGCGACTTCGATTTTCTCAATTTCGTTGAAAATAAGAAGACGAAGCTTCTTGTCAAACCGGTATAGCATCATCACACGTTCAAAAGATGCGTTTGATTTGTAAATATGCAAATCCTTTGGCATTTTCAAAAGTGGGTACATGTATGCAGAAAGACGGTAATATCCTATATGCATCAGATAATGTTCCGTAGTTGTGGAGTCCGCGATGGATAATCCTCGTGATTTCAGGAGTTCCACTAAATTCCGAGGGTTTGAGTATGTTTTTCTGAATGGAGTCGTTGTTGTCATATGCGTTAACAAAAAAAACGACCCGCACATTTGAGCATCGTTGAGAGGCTTGGCGGGTTCTAGTGCTGCAAAGGTATGATGTTTTTATTATTCTAACAAATTTTTATATTGAAAAATGCAATTTTTTGGGCATTTTTTGTGCGTTTTTGACTAAAATAGTAGTATGAGCGTATTTTTTAGGGTATTTTCGCTCATTATTTATAAAAAGATATTATCTTTGCAACGTCACAGCCTACGCCGTGCCATCTGACAAGGGTGCGCGGATGGGTGGGGACACTACATAATGTAAAAGGCGTCATCGATGCTTTGTTCTATGGCTCTCTGAAACCTGAGAAATTTCATAGTGATAGTCATGAGCAATGTCAGAAGTGAATGCTACGGGTATGCTATTATCGTATCCCGGGGTGTGCACGTGAGGATATATTGTATCCTCAATGCACATTTCCGGATAAGTGTGTAATATACCGGCGTAGGCAGACACTCTATTTTGTTCACTATCACGGGTTTTCTCAGGACCTCAGAGACGAACAAGTAGAGTTGGAAGCCTACGCTTTTTTGCGTTAAAATGGATATAATAGTTTTACAAATCTGATCTTATTGGGTTTCTAAGGTTTTCAAAAATTTCAATTATCATGAATGAAGATGTGATATTTCCTAAGAAAAGCGAAGATAGCGAATTGCTTCCTTCGATTCCAAAAGATATCTCTGAAGTAGGAGATTACCTCAGGGATAAACAAAAAGAAAAGGGCAAAGAGCTATTAAAAAAACTAGAAAACGATAACGAACTCATTAACTAAACTCAATAGAAACATTATGGCAGAATTTGTATCAATTAACGAAGACAAGTTTCAAAAACAAACCGTTTACCACACAGCAAAGCCACTTTGCTTTGATATGAAGGATGTGTTTGGGTGGGACATCAAAGCAACACTATGCAGAGTTGTCAAAATGCCGGATACAGACTCACTGGTGGTTGAACTCAAATCTTCTCAAGAAAGAACAGCCCTTGGGTTGAGTGATCTCGTTATCATTGCAGATGATGAGACAATAACCTTGACAGCTTTTGGTAATAAGTCTAAGCGTGAGTATTTTAACTCGTACGACCAAGACGGAACTGATGTTGAATCTTGCTACTATGAACTAAGTAAAGAGAACTTGGCTACAATTTGTAATTGTAAATCGATTGCAATGAAGCTTTATTCAAGTAATGAAAATTCAAAGATAGGAAATACTAATGCTTTTGCTGTATATTGCAAACTTTTCTATAATGCAGTATATGATAACACAGCATATACAGATGTAGTGTCCAAGGCTCTTGGTGAATTTACAAAGGGAATGGCTGATACTAGTAAGTTTAGTGACGTTAAACTTGATGGCTCAGGTGCAAATGGTGGATGTATGGGCATTATTGCTTTGTTCATAACAATGACTGGAGCTGCCATTGGAGGTATATGCAGCCTGATTTAGGATTTTGTTCTCAATGTGGAGCACAAGGTGAGATTGGAACCAAATGTGAATATTGTGGTTCTATAATTTCAGATTCACAACTACTAGGTAATCATTCTATGATTGAGTCATGGAGTGATTACCAACTTGATGGCTTTAGTATTGTATGCGAAAAGCTCAAAGGGTACACCGATGTCTCAGAGGTTCAAGTTCTAAAAGGAAATCGAAGTGGAAAATATGGTTTGGTCAACAGGTATGGCAACATCGTTATTCCATGTATTTACGACCAAATAATGGTGTATTTGGATTACCACCTCTGTACCGTAAGCATAGATTATAAGAATGCTATTTATGACACAGATGGCAATGTCGTTATTCCTTTTGGTGATGTGAATCCTATGGGTGTATTTGTCATTCAGAATAATTTAATTGTAGGATACAATACCATTTTTGATTTGCAAGGAAACATTAAGGTTTCATTGCCATCCTATGATAGAATCGTTCTTGTATCAGAATTATACGCTTCCACTTTTCCTGACGCACGTTGTTTATATGATGTTGAAAGCGGAGACCAATTGTTGTCTAGAGAATTTAGAATTGATAAGATCATAGATACACATCTCCTCATTGTCAACAAAGTCTTTGATGGTTTTACACGATATGGCATTTATGATGCTGTTCATCGCAAATTTGTTCTTAAGCTAGAATATTCGTCTATTCTCAAACAAGGAAATAAGAGATATGTGGCAAGGGCTCAAACAGACCAAAACAATGGTGTCACTCAATCTATAACCCTTACCTTCAGCGTTGATAAAAACAAAGTCGTTATCCAGAAGCAAGATATTCAAAATATGCAAACGGGTTCTGGAATAGGGTGTTTGTCGATGCTGTCATTAATTCTATTGATTACCTTTTCTTTATGTTGGATAGTATGAATGCCGTTGATGTCATAAAATGGGAAGTGAATGAGCAAGAACTCGTTCACCGATTTGAGAGTGATGAGCTGAGACTTGGTTCTCAGCTTGTTGTCTATCCTAGCCAAATTGCCTTTTTTGTAAAGGGAGGAAAGGTACTTGATGAGTTTACGAGTGGTACTTACACCATCAAGAGCGAGAACATTCCTTTGTTGGGAAAGGTTGTCAATATTCCATTCAATGGAGAGACCCCCTTCAAGGCAGAGGTGTGGTTTGTAAACCGCATCTCCATTCTTAATAACAAATGGGGTACAATGAATCCTATTCAGGTGGAAGACCCTAAGTATGATGTCATTGTTCCTGTGCGTGCATACGGTCAGTATGGATTGTATGTTGAAAATCCGCGTTTGTTTCTTGAGAAGTTAGTGGGTAACATGTCATCCTTTGAGACCGCAAAAGTAGTTGATTACTTCAGAGGCGTGCTGCTGTCTAAACTCACAAACATCGTGTATGATGCACTGAAGCAAATTGGTCAGAGTGTTTTGACCATCTCATCACAAGTAGAATGTTTGTCGGAATATGCTCAGTCACAACTGTGTCAGGACTTTGCCAACTATGGAGTAGGTCTTGAATTGTTCAATATCATTTCTATTTCTGTTAAAGAGGATGATCCGAGTTACATCCGATTGAAAGAAGCAAAGGATGCAAAAGCGCGGATAAATGTAATTGGCAAGGATGATTATCAAATGAGCCGTTCGTTTGATGTGCTGGAAAAAGCGGCAGGCAATCACGGAGGAATGGCAGGTGCAGGAATGGGTATAGGTGCAGGTATCGAAATCGGAAGAGTAGCGGCAACGCTTGCTTCGAACGTGATGAATGTTCAGTCGCAAGAGACGCCACCACCTTTGCCAACAGGAAAAAACTATTACCTTGCAATTGGAGGCCAACAGCAAGGTCCATTTGCTAAGGATGTGGTTGAGCAGAAATATAACGATCACTCAATCAGTGACGATACTCTTGTGTGGACAAAGGGAATGAGACAATGGCAGAAATTGTCCGATTGTGCAGACTTTGATTATTTGACCTCGAACTGTCCACCTCCGATACCAACTCTCTAACCTTGTACAAATATGAAATCAACAATACTCTCAATCGGAGGTATCTTGATTGCCGTTAACCTCTTTTGGGGTATGCTCCTATCAGCGTATGGTTCATTCAATATGTGGTTCAACACAATTGTAATTGCTGTATCTACAGTCATGCTCTTTCTGGTGCAAGTAATGATACTAAAAGACGCCTTCAAGGTTTCACTGACCATTTTGCTTCCATTTTCGTGTTTTATAAAGCTTATATTTGGTTGTATATCTCCAGATCGGATAGAGGACAATTGGTGTATCATTGTGTGTGTGATTGGTACAATAGCTGAGATCTTGATGATTATGATTTTCAGTAGAACTTCAAAATGTTTGTGACATTGTCATACAGCGCGCGCGAAATATAACAAACCGAAGTCTGGATGTTATATAATGCGCGCGAAATATGACAAAAAGGATTCCTGACGAGGGTGTGTCAAAAGGTATAAATCCCCAGACACACCCTCATTTGCTAATTTAAATTAAAAGTCCGGACTTTCACAAGCTCGGACTTTTTTATATCCGCAAAAATGCGTATCTTTGCGGCGGTTAAA
>JAGHSE010000357.1 GCA_018066015.1 Candidatus Colivivens equi | reverse complement strand
ATATTTGTTATTCCTTCTGATCCGAAACTCAACTCACAATATGTACTATAATTTTTAGACAGTTTATTTCTCACATTATCATCGAATTCTGTCGGTGTAAATGTAAGAGTAACTTGCTTATTGTCTGATATATCAAGCAAAACATCCATAAATGTGGATCTACTTTTCTCTCCAACACGGCCTAATGGAGTATCTATATATAGCAATGAATCATGCCCTGATATTTCTTGCAATGCAAGAGTAAACGACAAAGCCAGCAGTGCACGCTCTGCTGCACTACAAGAGCCCAATGTTTGACTTCCGAACATATCTTGCAAAATAAAAGAATAATCCTCTGTAATGATAATTTTTGAGAAAGTTTCCTTTTTCCATATCAGTTTCTCAAATATGTCGAATGTTGCAGTTTGCATATCATTTCTACATTCTGTAAGAATCTCCTCTACGGTTTCCTTGAGGATCGAAATGCTTGACATACAAAAATCTCTCTGTTTTTGGAAGATGGCTAGTTGCTCATTTTGAGACATAGCCTTTTCTAGTTCTTTCTGGACATTATCTAAATCCTCTTGAGCTTTCGAAAACAGATATTTTTCTTTGCCTAATTTTTCTTTCAGTCCATCCCGTCGAACAATATAGAATTCGCGTTTATTAATTGCATCTTTTATTTGTTCATTATCAGGTATACTACGCATATAATCAGACAATTCCTTATATTCTCTAGCGTTTTCTTCTATTTGTTCTTGCAAATTCTGTTTTGCCGATATAAAAGCATTCTTCAACTGCTCGTATTTAGATATCTTTTCAAAATATGCAGAAAGTGCAGTTGATGCTCTATTAAGTTCAGCCGATGTGGCAGAAGACACCTCCAATTTTCTCAATAAAGCCTCAATACCAGCCAAATGTTTTTCATCTAGAGGTTGATCACAAATCAAACACCTTTTGCTTGTTATCATAGCTTGAACGAGTTTCTTATCTATTTTAGGAGGCAGATTTCCAGCTTTTGTTTGCACTTCTATATAAGATGCGAACTCTTTCATAGATGGATAAAGTGCAAAATACGTATAGTACTCTCTTGTAAATTTCATCAGATTATTCATTGCTTCTTTCTCTTTTTTTGCAAGATTATCTGATTCTTTTTCAAGATCTTCTAGTTTTAACGCTTTATCTTTAATATTTTCGTGTCCCTTAATCTTAATATTACAATCTTCTATATCATTTTCTAATGTATTTATCTGATCATTAAGTTCACCTATCGTTAGTTCACTCTGCTCAAGTTTTTTTGCAGCATCCTCTAGTCTTAATTGAATATCTCTTACCTTATCATCACCGCTATTCTTCAGCAAAGGGCTGATCTCCATTTTAATGTATTTTTCTAGGGAATCAATAGCTTTATTAACGATAGATGCCTGCGTTAAATCCTTTATACCATTTTCAATATTCCTCTTTTTTTCTTCTTTGAAATAGTCATCAAGATGCTCGCCATCAAAGAAAATATAATCATTTATCTCTTTGGGAACATACCTTTGAACATAAGAATATATATCATCCTTGTTTTCTATTACTTCATGTCCACGAGGTCGTGAAGCATCTACGATTAATGCTTTAGATTCAGTTAATAAAATATCACTCTTATAGATGGAATACACTGCAGTTCTTGTCAAAGTCCACTTATGACGATCTTCCGTTGAAATCTCGACATTAACAGAAACCTCTCCATGACGTTCTCCTCTATCTCGTAACTCCTGGACATACCGGCTATTGATCATCGCTATTGCAGAGTTTTTATTTCCAAGGTGCATTTCCTCTTCATATAAGCACCAGGTTAAAGCATTAAGAATGTTTGTTTTACCTTCACCATTCTCGCCAACAACAATATGAATATCCTTACGTCCATTACATTTGTCAAAGACAAACTTTGCGTTTCGGTATTGTCTAAAGTTTTTAATTTCAATTGATTCGATTCTCATAACTCAAATTGTTTTGATTTCTTTCATAATCTTGTCAATTTCTCGCTTTGGTTGTTTTCCTTCCTCTACTCTTGATAGAAAAGATATCAAAAGCCTTCTTTTTTCTGAATTGTCAGAAGTCTTACTCTTGATTTTTCGGACGATTTTGGGATTGATTGCCATATATAATTAAGTTTAAATTAGTTCAAACATAGTTTTCATTACTTCTGCAGAATTTAAAGCGTTATCTGATATTTCCATAAGACGTTTTTTCTCGTTCATTCTTATCTTTCTTTCAATATCAGCCATTTCTCCGTCAAAGTTCTCAATCGAATTAACATATATGTCATATAAAAAAGCAAATTCCTTCTCTGAACTTTGCCTAATAATACGACCAATTCTTTGAATATATTCTCGAGGATTAGTGCTGCTTGCCATTAAGATTCCTCTTGTTGCCGTTGGGATGTCTATACCTTCGTCAAGACATTTGATAGCGACTAGGACCTTGTATATCTTTTGCTTAAAGCAATTAATAATATGTTGGCGTTCAGAAATTCCTCCAAACCTTTCTTCTTCTTTTGTCCCTTCGGCTTGAGTGAGTTGATGAAAAGGGATATTCATTTCAAATAGCATATTTTTAACACTCTCTTTTTGTTGTGGAGAAACGAAGATAATAAGGTTTTCTAGTTCAGATTTTATTCTCAGGTTCTCTAAAACATTTTTTAATACCTGATACTTGTTTTCTGCGTTCTTGATAATATCCGCCCTTCTTTCTAACAGTCTGTTATAATTTTCTTCTGCTTCTGAATCGTGTTCTTTTAATCTATACAACTTGATTATTCTTTCTGTTAATCTATAATAATCATCAGCTTCGACGTCATTTAGTGAAACAGAAAAAAGATTGTAATAGTAATTTACTAAAAAGTGCTTTCCTGTAAGTGGATTAACCTCATTAAGAGCATCTTTAATTGTAAATTCGAAATGGTTGTTTCCAAAATATTCTTCCAAAAACTTTGTTCCGTTATCATCAAACCATCTGGATGGTGTTGCGCTTAACCCTATTCTATAATCATATCTATCCAGAAGAGCCTTGCGCATTTTTTTTGCACCTAGCCAATGTACTTCATCTCCAATAAATAAAACTTTTGAAGATTTATGAAGATTGCCATTTACTATATCTATGAATCTGTCTGATGATGCTGTATCATGTGTTGTATATACGATACAATGATTCGCAAATCCGATGCCATTCTGAAGTAAAAGGTTCTTTAGGTCGTTTGCCCAATTCTTATTTGTTCCATCTACAATTCTTACAATATTTGCTTTAATTCCGAGTTTCTCCACCTCATTTTCTTTCCATTGTCTAGCTAATGTATTCTGAGGACAAGTAACAATCGCAATTAGTTTTTTGTTTTGTGACATCAAATACTGCATAGCGCAAACTGCAGTTCTTGTTTTACCAGTGCCTGTTGCCATTTCAAAAAGCATTCTGAAACCACACTTTTCCCATTTCTGCAATGCAAGTTTCTGGTAATAGAAGAGAGCAATCCCCCCATTCTCAAACTTACTTATTTCTTTTTTATAGGAAAGGTAGTTTTTCACACTGATACTATCCAACTCAAAATCTTTACAATAGCGAATTAATTCATTGCGTATTGCACTTGGTAGATCATAAACATGAACGAACTTTTTATTTCCTTTCCACAAATTATCAAAACGTTCGAAATCTTTTTCGAAATATTCAGAAGATTGTTCCCATTGCTTAAACACCTTAAACTCCTCATCATTATTTAACCAGGCAGAAGCAGTTTCATTAATAGATCCACTAAAAGAAAGTTTGTTACCTTCTTTGTCTTGAAGAATTCCAACTTTCTGATGAAACAAACCAATTGAAAGAACTTCATCTTTAGACATCAGATAACCATCATCGCCAGCAATCAAAGCAAGCTTAATTTCAAGTAATCCATTTGAAAGCATCCAACCTAAAGCTTTGACATGATTTGCTTCAAACTCACTTTCTATATCTGTATAATTAACTCCAAGATCTTCAATAGTCAAATCTCCATTATTAACTATCTTTTGAATAATATCATAATCGGTTGGATTTAGTATTGGGCTACAAATGAGTCTCATCTTTCCGCCATTTGCTATAAAGCCAGACATGCCTCTAGCTGCAATAGCTAAACTAGAAGAAGAAAAGAATCCAGCTATCCTATCATACGAAACCGCTTCAGATAGAACAGGTGCATAGAAGTCATTTACGATATCGTTGATACCGCTTTCATAGCACGATAGTATTTCTAAATTCCTAAAACTCATTTAATATCTTCTTTTACTAATTGTATCAAGTAATTTATATTTGGGCGTCTGCGTTTTTGTGTGGATTCAGATAAGCTCTTAAAATACTCATCCATAAGGGAATCTCCATTGTCATTAGCGAAATAGTTTTGGATGATTGGAATATAAAGACAAATTTTTGCTTTTAGATTGACCTTATCACTTTTTGAAAGTTTATTAAACGAGTCACCAAAGGCTGTGGTAATAAATTTGTGTTTATTATCCATTCTGCACAATCCCATCATTACAGCAGTTTTTCCATGATTTTCTCCATATTTTGTATCTGCAACCGTTGTTCTAGGTTTAGACCTTAACATAAATCCCATACGTTCCCAAGATACACCCTCTATTCCTGAACGAATAATTAGATCTATAACCCGATAATAACAATCATCAAAACTGCTAAATTGACAAATGTCTGATTTATTAATCTTAAAACTATCAAAATCCTGCTTTATTATGCCAATGATATCTCTGCATTTTGTTTTCAATAACAATCGTAGTATTATATCGCAAACTTGACTATTTGTAAGCACATTCAATTGCAAACTATCTGATGGGTTTGACAAATCTATTGAGTGGTCATAAAAGCATCGAATTATTAACCAAGCCTTCGACTTTTCGTCCAAAGCTTCTATCAACAATCTATCATTTATTACATTCCTGTTTTTCATTTTATCATCTTTTATCTATGCCACAAGGTAGGATTTTCTATATTTTTTTTCTTCATCGTGAAAAAACTTAAGAATAGCTTTTCATGTTCTTTGTGTTGATCAATAAAATCCTTGAACGTTTTAAGTGGCAAACAAATTTTCTTATCAGAGTAATAACCATTCTTGTAATCATCAAGAAATTCTTCATATGTTTTTTGTCCTGGATCCGGAATTCCCAAATTTTGCTTCTCCCAAAATGTTTGGTTTTTATAACAAAAATCCCAAAAGGACATATTTCTATAGAATCCAGGTTGATTACACCAACGTGCAATCTGTACATAAAGATTCGGAATTGGAGCTTTCTTATAATCTTCATGTCTCATAATATAACCCAAGCACCCATAACTCATCAAAACCTTTATACGCATAAATACCTGGGCAATATCTTGCTGAAATAATTTATCATCAGTAGATGTTTGATGGAAACCACAAAATAGATAGAATTTTGTTTCTTTTTTTGGACAATAATATTTCCAGATTTTTAGTGCTTTTGTAATTAACTTTCGATCATGCCAATTGTCAAAGGCAAAAATATAATCTCCATGATAATTCGCTTTTGCTAAAAGTTCTGCCATTCTCTCGCCTTTAGGGCTCTGCGCTAGCAATCTTTCATCAAGTCCTTGCCTAAATTGAAAAGGTCTTTTTCTTGAAATCAAGTCTAGCAACATTTCTTCCCAGTTTGGAGATGCCAAAAAATTGTCATCCCATAGATAGATAAACGGTCGAACTAACTTTCCATTATCATCAAGTTCGTTATCTAGAAAATCATCAATACTAGAGTATTTCATTGCCTTTTTCTCTAGTTTATTGACACAAAAAGGGCATTTCCTGAAGCAACCTCTAGTTAGAAAGCCTATAGAATATTTTTTATAATCTTTGAAATATGTTTCAGATTTTCCGGCAGCAATCATTGTATCGACATAATCATCGTACAAATGATAATCAGGCATCTGTGTGCGCATGTCAATGCCTTTAGTCCCATTTTTCTTACTAATATATTGTTGCATGAATTCATCAACTTCAAGACGATTCATGTCTTCACATCTTTTCTTATCAAAACCTTCCTCAATAGAAAGATTTGCATAAGATCCTGTTCCTCCTATTTGTACTTTTTTATCATATAATTTATTAGATTTAGCCCATTGAATCAATGGCAATTCATCTAATACCGTAAACGAAAAAACCCGTGAAACATATACTCTATCATAATCATCTAGCCAATCTATTTGCGAATCTGTTGTAACTAAATCATACGATAAAATCTCTCCCTTATTCCATCCATTCAACACGAAATTATTATCTCGCAGGAAACCTGCGATTTTTAATAATGCAAGATTTGGATGTCGTGTTCCTCCTGCTAAAAGATCTGAGTCAACTAAGCCTATATGGATTCTGCCTTGGGGCATACTTTTTTTGACAACAACATTTGCAGTCCCAACAAATGCAGAAAAACAAAAAAGACGGGGACTTCCTACGTCTTGCCTACCCGTCCCCGCGGCTTCTCGCATTGCCTTGTATCTAGATAGACAATCCATAAAAAGCCCACGTCATGAGATATGCATACAACAACCCTATTCACACAGGATTGGACACAATTCAAGTACGTGGACGTTTACGATTGTCGCATCTTCAGATACTGTAAAAGAAATTTTGCGAGAATTTCGGGTTCGAAGATAGCGCTTTGTAAGCGTCTTTATAAACAATAAAATCTTACTATGTGATTCCACCGCTGTGGCATGTAAGATGTGGCAAATATAATAAATTAAAATTTACATCGTGAATTAAGAGCGAACTTTTTGATTTATTCAATATAGATTCTTTTGTTATGAATCAATAATATCTGTTTTTCCGCACTAAAATTTGGTAAGAAGAAAAGAAAGATATAACTTTGCAGCGACAATTGTAATATAATTTGCTTATGTTAGGTAAAAAGAAAAACAATGAACCCATAAAGGGAAAGGCTGCCGAAGAGATCAGATCTCAGATGTGGCGTTTGATTACAGGGACCTTGAATGAAGAGGATCTGAAAAGAAGAAGCTTTCTAAAAGCATTACACGAAAATACAAAACATAGTATTTCATGGAATTAGATGTAAAGCCACTTCTTGACACAGATGCTCTTAAAAACTTCTGGTGCGGTATAGAAGATATGGACAGATTTATTCACGAGAGGTTATTTCATAGTGTCAAATATAACTTTTGTAAGTTATTTGCTGTTGTTACCAAGAATAATGAGATTGTTGCCATGTTCGCATTAAGCTTCGATTCCCTCAAACTTGATAGCAACGACAAGTATGATCTTCGAAAAGAATATTCTAATACATCTTCCCCAATTATACCAACTTCATACAAGGATACTTTTTGGAGTAAAGCTCATTATCCGGCGTTGGAAATCTCTTATCTGGCAGTGTCGAAACAATACCAACGGAAAGGTATTGGCAGAGATATTGTCAAGTTAATAGTAGATAAAGCCAAGGGACAAGACCTTGCCGGATGTCAGTTTATAACTGTCGAAGCATATTGCACAAAAGAATACAGCGCTGTGGGTTTTTACCACAATTGTGGTTTTGCTAGAAGCGATATTTATCCAATGTATGATACAATTAGGATGTACCGGAATCTACTAGAATAACTTTGGTAGATTATTTTGTCTTTTTCCTACTTTCTGTCGTCAAACTGTTCCGATCGGGCTCCCCAGAATTCCGAAATGTCATCGGAGCAGATGGTTTGGGCTACGGAGTTTTAAAAAGTCTAATCTCCAAACGGAGATCGGACTTCCGAGAAGTCGGAAATGTCTTCGTAGAGATACGATGACTATTCTTGTCGGCAGGAGTTACGATCGTATCAGTATGACGATAACTCCAGAAAAGTTTCGTGCTCATCGACGCGCGTCGATGAGTCCACGGGAAGTCCCGAGAAGTCTTCGACGGTCGTCAATCAGTCCACGGGAAGTCCGGAAATGTCTTCGACGCGCGTCGATCGGTCCACGGGAAGTCCGGAAATGTCTTCGACGGTCGGGAAACATAGTTTTCTTTGAAATTAGTAGATTTTGGAGTACAAATGATGTATATTTCCGAAAAAGCATTATATTTGCACACACTAAATAATATACAATGAAAAAGATATTGCTATGCTGTCTATTCATGCAGACTTTGCTATCAGCTTATGCTGAACGCCACATCTCCATTTTCTCAGATCACATTTCCGTCATTGCCAGACAGAAGCAGATCTCGTTCCGCGAGGCTGCACAGAAGGTATATGACATGGGATATCGAGGTGTGGATGTATGGTACACAATCAATCCTGAGGAACAGGCTATCCTCGACGAAATCGGATTCAAGCATGCATGCTCGATCTCTGAGATCAACTTCGCTACAGGCGAACATTCCGAAGAGGTGGCAAAGTCAATCGAATTCATGCTCAGTCATGGATACGACAAGGTATTGCTCGTTCCTGGACTTCTTCCAGAGAATCCTTCTGCACAGCTTCTCAAGGATGTTTATTATCGTACAGAATCTTATGCTCATGCTTGCCGTATGGCAGGTCTGGAAGTAATGATAGAAGACTATGACAATCCTCGTTCGCCATGTTTCAACCGCGCAGCCATCGATAAGCTCTTTGCCGAGGCGCCATCGCTGAACCATGTGTTCGACTCGGGCAACTACATTTATGCCGGCGACGATGTGCTTGAGACAATGGAGCACTTTGCCGATCGCATACATCATGTACACCTCAAGGACAGAAAGGCACCCGGCGACCTCTCATCTCCTGCTGTCGGCACAGGTATAGTGCCAATGAAGGAAGTGATTACAGGTCTTCTCGCAATGGGATATGACGGATGGTTCACCGTTGAGCATTTCGGTGCTCCAGATATGGAACAATATGCACAGATCTCCATCAATACCGTCAATGCTGCATACGAGGCTTTCGAAAAGAAGAATCCTGAGCCAAAGCCAATGACAAACGAGATGTCCGAGTATTGGGCGCCTAAACCGAAGGTCGTCACTCCTGCCCTGGGCAATGCCGTTCCATCAGACGCTATCGTGCTCTTTGATGGAAGCAATCTTGATGCCTGGCAAATGGAAGACGGAAGTGAGGCTAAATGGATCGTGAAGGACGGTGTGATGACGGTCAACAAACAGACAGGCGACATTCTTACCCGCCAGAAGTTCGGCAGCTATCAGCTCCACATCGAATGGTGTGTGCCAAAAGGCGTACACGGAGAAAGCCAGTGGCGTGGCAACAGCGGAGTTTTCATGCAGGATAAATATGAAGTCCAGATACTCGACAGCTATGAAAACGACACGTATGTCAATGGTCAGGCAGGATCAATATACAAGCAGGCGGCTCCGCTTGTCAATGCTATGGTAAAGCCTGGAGAATGGAATGTGTATGACATAATCTACACTGCTCCTGTCTTCAAAGCCGACGGGACTTATCTCTACAAGCCTTTTATTACTGTGCTGCACAACGGCATCGTGATCCAGAACCACACAGAGATACAAGGCACAACAGAATGGATCGGATTCCCTAAGGTTCAAGCACATGGTGATGGTCCAATCCGCCTTCAGTCACATGGAGATCCAAGCGAGCCAATCAGCTTCCGTAACATCTGGATCCGTCCGATGAACTAAATGTATAACACATCAAAAACAAAATAAAATGAATAAGATTTTCACACTTGCAGCAGCATCACTTTTATTGGTGTCCTGCTCACAGAAGCCAAAGACAGCTGCAGAACCTACAGAACCTGCAACCATCACTTGGATTGAGGACAAGCCAGGTCCATCATTCCAGGATCATAGAATCTTCCCTAATGTCCCAGATTCCCTTTGGGAGGCTCTTGGTCTTCAGGATGGTGTTCCTTCAAGTATTAGTTGCTTCTTACTGAAAGCCGACGGCGAGACTATTCTGCTCGACGCAGGTCTTGGAGCGCCATTCAGCCAGGCTCTTCCTAAATTGCAGGAACTTGGTGTGAATCCAGATAGCCTCAAACTCGTTTATATCACACACATGCACGGTGATCACATCGGCGGTTTGCTGAAAGAGGGTGAGAAGGTATTCCCTAATGCCGAGCTTTGGATCAACAGCGTGGAAGCTAACGCTTGGGCAGCAATGGAAACCGACAATGCCAATCTCCCTAAGGCTGTACTTGAGGCTTACAAAGACAACTTGCATCTCTTTGAGGCTGGCGACACTCTCGCTGGCGGTGTGAAAACTATTGCAGCATACGGACATACTCCTGGACATACAGTATTCCAGAAAGACAGCATCCTTGTAATCGCAGACTTGTTGCACGGCGCTGCATTACAGTTAGAACACCCAGAGTATTGCCCAGCCTTCGACATGGATCAAGAAGCTGCAACAGAGGCAAGACTCAGAATCCTCAAATATGCCCGCGAGAACAAGCTTACAATGTTCGGCATGCACTTGCCAAGTCCTGGATACATTGAATAAATATTAAAT
>JAGHSE010000280.1 GCA_018066015.1 Candidatus Colivivens equi | reverse complement strand
ATATTCAACAGTACGAAATAACGCGAGCAAGACAAGCATGTGAATGATGCACTTAATCGTGCAGATGACGTGATAGAGCGTACGGAACGAATGCTCGAAGAGATGCAACGTGATGACAAGCGTTGGAGGAATGACTTGTAAATCTTGATGGACGCCAGAATTTTAATTCATCCTTATTATGTTATTGTATAAAGGTTAGTCCGACACGAATATAGGGCATGGATTTATTATGGGATTTTTTAAGAACTTGCTTATAAAATACGCAGTGATGGCAGCAGATGTGAGTGGCTATACGATGCAGAAGATATTGGCTCTGCATTGTAAAGCCACTATGTCATTGAGTGATGGATGGAGCGAATCGGCATACAAAGAATTGGAGGATGCTAGAAAAATGGCAAAAGAAAAGGACCACTGGTTCGAAGAACTATGGATCCTTCTGGACGAAGTGCAATATCTTATAGAGAATCATATTGATCAGGATTTGTTCTACACTGCGAATCTTCGACTGAAAGAACTTCACAATGTTTTTGACATGCCTGACGATAAGTTCAAATCTGCATTTGAGGAGAATTATATTCATGGTAAGATGCAGAAGATACAAGAACAGACATTTGAATGTTTGGTAAAGTTCTATGATGGTTTGTACAGACATGCAGATTATATGACTGCACACATGAACTTTATGGCAGGTATGCTCTGTAGTAAGGCAATGGGTAAGATCGAAATGCTTACTGGTAACATTGCCTTAAAAGATCGAATGGAACGATTGTTCAAGATGGCTGTCGATTATGGAAGCATCCGCGAATTAGACAAAGCGTTGCAATGTTATAATGAAGCCATTAAAGTTGCGCGAGAGGAAAATGATGAGACTTATGAGTATATCGGGCTCATAAGGAAGTTGTCCATCTGTCTAAGTTCAAATCACATCGCCAATCATATCAACCTTGACTCAGAAACAATGTCTGCTGTCGTCCGACTGTACGAAATATGTGATGGCAACCATCCTGATCCATATACATTAGGTGAAAAACTGGTTAAGGAAGAACAGAAGAAGGCTGAGAATGGCACAAAATCCGAAATAGCTGAAACCAAATGGCGTATTGACAGACTGCGTGAGTCAATGCCTATGTTACATCTGCAACTCGCTTTGAGCAGAGGTGACTGGCAAACTGCACGTATCTATGCCGACGAATTAAAGGAGAAAGAACTGGAGGCATACGGTTCGTGTCGCGATTTCAGCAACTCGGACATGATGATGCCAATGTACGCTATGCTATATAATTCGGAAGAAAGAAATGAGGTGACAGAGCAGACAACTGGTGATGATGAAGAAGAACCTGATGAGCCATATAATATCAACTTCCCAGAAGAGGCGTTTCCTCTCGACAAACATCGTTATTTGATAATGACTGCCCGTAACGAGATGCAGCAAAAGCACCAGCGGGCTGCGGAAGCATTGGGTGAGCAGGCAGAAGAGATTGCTTTAGCAATGTATTCTGACTATCACATGGCAATGGGGCTACATACCATTGGACAGTCATACGAATCTGTGGGTAAGGACGAAGATGCATTGAATCACTATCAGGGTGTAGTAAGAATTCTGACTGAGTATGCACATCCTGGTTCGGATGTTACTCTCTCAAAGAGTTTACTCTATACCACCTTATTTGAGATTGGCAATCTGACAAAGACTTCAAACCCTACAGAGTCAATAAAAGTGCTGTCTGATGCAATCCGTTTATTGGATAGTAAGGCAAGCGACGAAACCTTTTTCTTGGAAAGCACGCTGTTGGCAAGAGCCATAGCAAATGCCAATGCAGGAGATGGCGAGGGAAAAGAAAAAGACTGTAAGGAGGCTCTGAATTTAATCCTTGTGGATGCAAAAAAACGTTTGCCTTTCATCGATAAAGAATTAAGAGAAAACTATTGGGCTGAAGTCTCGAAGCAGTTGCATCAGGTTGTAGCACAAGTTGAGGAAAACAGTTCTACTTCATTTAAACTGGCTGTATATAATGCAATCCTAATTGCAAAAGGATTCTTACTCAGTTCGGAAAAGGCAGAGAAAGAGGCAATATATAATGAGGAGTCACTACGTGAATATATTCCATTAAACAAAGAACTGGAAGAATATGAAGCATCTAAACTTCCATGGGGTACAATGACAGAAAACTCTGCAGGAAAATATGTGGAGCACTACATGAAGTCTATGAAACTTCAAATGGCAACTAATGGCGTTATTGAGAAGTATTATGATTTCATGCACATTAGATTTGATACTATTACAAACGTATTGGATGAGAACGAAGTCGTCCTTGACTTTTATGACTATCCTTTGGAAAATGGTGACCAGCAGTATGTCGCTTTCGTTTACAAAAAGGGTATGGCGGCTCCTGTGTTTGTGAAAGTTTGTAAAGAGAGTGACTTGCAGGAAGTTTATCAAGAGGTTGCTGCAAACAAGTACGATGATGGTACTCCATTCCATATTTCAGAGGCATATAATCCCACAAGGGTGTATAGTGCTAAACTTTGTGAGTTGATTTTCAATGGAGTTTTGAAGCTCATTGAACTTTCTCCAAAAAGCAGAATATATTTTGTTCCATCTGGTTCATTGCATAAGATTCCTGTGGAGTCACTTGTTGTTGAGGGCGGCACAGAAACAACCGTGTCTGATCTTTATGCAAACTTTACACGAATAAGCCATGTGAGGACATTGCTCACTCCTTATGATTCGGATTTGGATAGTATTGGTTTGTTCGGTGGATTGAACTATGGCGACGAAAACACAGAAGAGTCTCTCACGCGCGGATATATAATAGGTATAGACGATCGCGCTCCAACCCCTCTTACCCCATGGGGCGAGTTGAAACAGACACTGTCGGAAGTGAGAAACATTTCCTTCTTATGGCAGATGGCAAAAGGGGTTAATACCGAGGTTCACACAGGACTTGATGGTACACCTGAGAAGTTCAAAGAACTATCGGAACGAGGCTGCTCAATATTGCACCTGGCAACTCATGGCTTCTTTGAAACAATGAATACCAAAGTAAATATTCCTGGACTACAAGGAGCATACAAGCCAATGGATCTTACTGGTGTTGTTATGAGTAATGGCAATGAAGGTTGGCTCCACGGAAACAATATGCACCATGAAGGAATACTTACGGCAACAGACATAGCAAAGATGGATTTGAATCAGACAAAGTTAGTTGTACTCTCTGCTTGCTATACTGGCGAAGGTGTTGTTCGGTCTGACGGAGTGTTTGGTTTGCAGCGTGCTTTTAAGAAAGCAGGTGCTGGTAGTCTTGTGATGTCATTATGGAATGAGTCTGATGAGGTGGGGGCTCTGTTTATGTTTGTGTTCTACTCGCATCTCCTTTCTGAGAATATTGATAAGGGTAAAGCTTTTAAATTGGCAAAAGCAGAAATAAGAAGAAGATTCCCACATCCGCTATTTTGGGCAAATTTCATTATGATTGATTAATTTTTCCAATATATTAAAGTAGATACTTCAAATTTTCAACATCATTATTGTTGTATTGAAATTTAACAAATAATTAATTCAAAATGTGTAACGAAAATTTAGAAAGTATTATGGCAAAGTATTTAGGCGGTATTGCAACCGAGCAGGAGTCCCTTTTGGTTTTAGATCATTTAATGGAATCAAAAAGAAACAGAAGAATGTTTAATATCGCAGCTTCCGGTTTTAATCGGATGATGCCAAAGTTCAAAAAAGAAAAATGACAGGAAAACAATCAGATATTAAATCCTTGTTATTACACAGCCATTTCTTTACTGAAATAGCTGAAGAAGAGAACGTTATGTCAGAACTCATGGACGGCACGGTCTATGTATTTTGTAACGAGGATGTTAAGTGGAAAACTGCAGTTTGCAAGACAAAAGATGCATTTGAGAAATGTATGTATAGAAACGCTTGGTTGTTGGATTTCAATTGCAAAGAAATGCCAATAGATATAAAACTAGACAAAAATTCCCAGTTAAGTCATTTTATTGAGAACGGCTATAATCTTGTTTTGCCCTTGTACACGCCCGATAGAAATATTAAAGAATATCTGGTTGGAAAAATTGATAATAGTAAAAACGTTGAGAGTGCAGCTTCATTTATGGCAGTTGATGCGGATGGGATTGCCAAATTTTGCCTAAAATCAGCATTAATAAATATAAATTCAGATTTATTTGACAAACGCATTGCGGATTTTAGTGAAGAAGAATACAAAAAATTAGAATGTCAATATGACGATGGAATCATATTAAACAATTCTAGCAAAATCTCATTCCGTGGTTATCATGCACCGCGCTCTATGAGTGCTTTTGGTGAAGGTGTTGCTGACGCTAGAGAAAAAGTAAAGAAATGTGAAATCTCATATCAAGAAGGTCGCAGAAAACTGCAGGAACTATCTGGAATAATCAAGAAGATTCATAGTGAAGATTCAGACAAAAGAGAAAAGGCTTTGGAAGAATATAATGTGGCTATGGCTTCAATGAGTGACCGCGAAGCCAAATTATTGCTACGAAAATTTATATTTTCTAGCAAACCATCTGATGTCAAGAATAACGTTTCTTCTGTAACGGATCGCGAGACAATGGGGGTAAAGTCTAAATACGAAATAGTTGTAACAGAGCGTGAGGCGAATAGGAAACCATATAATTTTGCTGATGACTACCAGTATTGGTTGTTTATAAAAGACCAAGAGAACAAGTTACACCCAGTAAAGATGGCGAAAACATCCATGACCATCTACATGCTCTCCTTAATAGAAAGGGTAACAAAAAATAAGAAGTATCATGTTGTAAACATAAAAAATAATTATAGTGCCTATAAGGAAGTCAATAAGCTTCTATTTATGAGCGGTGAAGAAGGTTCTGAGAAATCATTCAAGTCTTTAGATCTTAAAATAGGGAATGTATATGAAGCAAATAGGCAAGGAAAATTGGGCGAATGTTATAGCGACATTGAACATGGACTACAATACGCTTTCAAGGAATTAGATGAAGATTATTCTCCATTTTTGATAAGTAGAGAGTTCCCTTTAGCCATTCCCAAAGAGAAAATTACCCTGCCTAAAGCCTTCTTGAAGGTGAAAATTGAGCAAAAAATGTAAAAAGTGGCATTTTTTCAGATGATACAAATATGGTATAATTAATGTAATGATGTGATATATAGCTACATAAGTAAAGGATAGGAACTCTAAATGACAGTATAATATACTTGCATTAAATAATCGAAAACGAACTTGTATTTTTGCAGCAGATTTAGTTCTAAAGCAAAAATACAGGTTCGTTTTTTTATGCGAATTACTGTAGTTGCATGAAAAGATTATAAACTTTATAAACATCATACGACTATGAACAAGGCAACCGAAAACAAGACTCGCGAAGAGTGGATGAAGTGGCTCAAGTATTTCAAGAACCACCGTTATGAACTCTGCAAGGAGGAGTACATCGCGCTCCGTGATGCTATCAAGAAATATCCCAGTGTAGCAGAGGAGTTCTTCTTCCGTACGTTGGATCCTATGACCAAGGGCTTTGCCCATAAGGTCTATGAGACCTATAATGTTGTGGTTGATTTCCGCGACATTGCGACCTGCATCTATCTCGCCATGTATGATAGTGGCAAATGGAGCCGTTGGGACACTTACCGTGCAGACTGTGGTATCTTCGCTTGGATCTCATACTGTGCAACTCAGGTTGTATTCACTGAGTTGGAGGAACTTCACTATATCGAGACTAATACTGATCTTACCTCGAAGAATACATCCCTCACTTTGAAGTCTATGCGCGATAAGGATGAGTTGATGATGGTTCTTGACCTTGTCGAAGTACCTCAGATGCACGAGTTGCTTACTTGCATCTATCTGTTGCGTATGACTGATGAGGAGGTCATGAAGCACATGGGGATGAGCGAAGAGCTCTTCAAGAAGACTCGTAAGGTTGCTGAGACCATGCTGAAGGAATGTCTTATCAGCGAAGGACAGATGCTTGTTGAGCGTGCTGATGGCAAGACTGTCAACCTCGTTTCTGAGGCTCTTAGTGACCTCAGTGGTAAGATTAAGACCTCTACTTCTGATGAAGCCATGCTTGCTGCTGACAAGATGTTCTCCGATGACGATGAGTTTGATGAACTCAAGGAAGCTCTCGAACAGTTTTATCCTGGTATGCCATGGATGGAGCAGTGGGTCAACTTTGTGCTTGACCGTGCAGCTGAACTCAACTGGAACGAAGAGGATGAGATCGTTTTCTATGAGCGTTTCTACCACCATACCGACCCCGTATCTCTGGCTAAGCGTCTCGGTCGCGCTCGCACGTGGATTGACAACAAATTCAGCCGTGAAAACAAGGCTCTCGTTGTCTATATCAAGAAGTGGTGGTCTATCTACTGCCGCTAATCTGCAAAAAGTAACCTCTATGATAGGAAAGAAAGCGGAACTGAATAGAAATCGTTCAGTTCTGCACTCTCTCTACTACAGAAGAACAAATATAAGTGTACAAGCTATGAAAACTAAAATGACTGTAGGCTCTGCCTTTGAGACCATTGCTAAGGAGGTGAAAGACTCCAAGTTTAATAAAGACAAAATGGATGCCATTGCTAAGGAGGTGAGATTCCTGAAGCGTATGATGGGGCTCACAATGATACAGAGTTGTCTGGTATCGGTGTTTTTGGAGAATGCAGGTGAAACTGTAACTTGTCAAGAACTGGCAGAATACGTAGGCGTAAGCCGCATACGTATTATGACTATTCATAGTCAGATTGATGACCTCGTAAAACGTGGGTTCCTTACTGTTGTTAATGGCAGAGTCAGCGAAAAGTGGAATATGCGCTATTCGGCTACAACCTCGCTTGTCAATGCGGTACGTTATAATCACGAGATTATTCCGTATGATTATAGCGAGACCAGTAACGATGATATGTGGCAGATGATTTCATCACTGCTTCATGAGTGCGATTACAGCAATATCAGTTATCA
>JAGHSE010000156.1 GCA_018066015.1 Candidatus Colivivens equi | reverse complement strand
ACCTATAATAAACAAATTATTATGAAATTGTAATTATAAATGAATGGCAACAATAAAGAATCTCCGATAGTAGTCGCTACTTCGGAAAAGACTAAAGGTATTGTAATAGCTGCTCTTTAGGAATATCTTCCAAAACCATTGTTCGGTGGTGATGAAAGGTTATTCCGATGATGAGCTTCTAACTCGCGAGGAAACCGCAGAAATGTTAGGGGTAAATGTCACGACTTTGTGGCGTTGGGCTAAAGGCAAGTCTCTTCCTTGTGTTTACGTTGGACGACTTTAATGTATAAGCGCTCTACAGTTCGTCAGTATGTGCAACTCCTTGAGGGTCGCAAATCTTGAAATGGAATGATATAGGTCTTTTTATCTGGATCATTTCTTTTTATTTGCAACATCCCTTAGTTACTTGCAATGTCTTGAAAGCAAAACTTGCGTTTTGTAGAAAATATTGAATGTCTCGTTGTAAAAAAGACGTTCTTGAGACCATTGTGAGACCAAAATATTTAACTTTGCAAATGTAAATAGTATTACAACTGCCGTATGGTGTAATGGTAGCACGCGAGATTCTGGTTCTCTTAGTCTGGGTTCGAGCCCTGGTACGGCAACAAAAGCTGCAATCGATGTTTTTCGGTTGCAGTTTTTTTGTTTTCAGACTTTCATATTTTGCAAAGAAATTGAGAAGAACGACTAATTTTTCGTAGCCATTCTTTGCTGAATGCAATTAATGTTGTATATTTGCACCAAAAATAGTGCAAATATAAAGTAATGCTGCGTTAAAACCAGTGCATAAAATGTAAAACTATGGATAAACTACAAAATAGATTTAGTATAATGCTGGCGGAAACGCCAACAGCTTTTCACAGATATATGTGGGATAGAATTGACTGGCAAGACAGGCTCATAGGCCTTAAAGGTCCACGAGGAGTTGGCAAGACAACATTGTTGCTTCAGCGAGCAAAAGAGATGCTGGATAGAAATTCTACACTGTTGGTCAATGCTGATGATCTTTATTTCTCATCCCATACATTAGTAGATCTTGCCGATGAGTTCGCTCGCGTTGGCGGAAAGGTACTGATGATAGATGAGATCCATAAGTATAAAGACTGGAGTCGGGAGCTCAAGTTGATCTATGATTATCACAAGGAGCTGAAAGTAATATTTACAGGTTCCAGTATATTAGATATCGAGGAAGGAGAAGCCGATCTCAGTCGAAGAGTTGTACCTTATGAAATGCAAGGTCTGTCATTCAGAGAGTATCTTCAGTTGCATAAAGGCATTAATCTTCCAATACAATCAATAGAGAATATTGTAACGAATAAAATCACCTTGTCGGAAGGATTTCGTCCATATGCTTATTTTAAGGAATATCTCGTAAAAGGTTATTATCCATTCTCGGAAGAAACGCAGTTTGAGCGTCGCTTGATGCAGGTTGTCAATAAGACAATAGAAGTTGATATTCCTCAATATACAGATATGACGATTGCTGCAACACGCAAGTTGAAGCGCCTGATGGGTATCGTTGCAGAGAGTGTCCCGTTCAAACCGAATGTCTCTACAATCTCTCAGGTTTTAGGTATAAGCCGCAATCTCCTGCCGGAATGGCTCGTCTATATGGAGAAGGCTGGGCTGATTATGCAACTCCGCGATGATACAGGAGGTATTCGAGGACTAGGCAAGGTGGACAAAGTCTATCTTGACAATACAGCCTTGATGTTTTTGCTTGGAAAGGATAATACAGAAATGGGGAATGTACGAGAGACATTCTTCATGAATCAAGTCAGAGTTGGACATGATGTTATTACTTCTTCTGTTTCCGATTTTCAAATAGGCAGATATACCTTTGACGTCGGAGGGCGTAGTAAAAAGCAAAAGCAAATAGCTGGCGTTGAAAATGCATTCGTGGTAAAGGACGACATAGAGATTGGATATCTAAATATTATTCCTCTATGGACATTCGGACTAATGTATTGATAGGGGAGTTGATATTGTTTTACCAGTTTTGAATAGCAATTTTCAAAACTGGTATTTTTTGTCTCAATGGGTGCGTGAATAAAACAGTAATAATATTACTATATTTATTTTGCTTTTGATGGGTATTAAATTTTAGCCATATTTTTACCAATTACCGTTAACATGCTCATCGTTGATACCCATCCGTTATATGGCACATACCAATAAATACACCTTTATATTTCTATTTCATTAATAATCAAATGTTATATTAGCGAAATTGTACACCTTATTAATTTGGAATATGGTACAAATTGCATTAACTTTGCAAAATATAATTGAAGTTCATGAAAGGATTATTTATTTGCATATTGTCAGTATTCTTTTTTGTCAGTTCTTGTGCAGATAAAGAAAAGTCTCAAGTTATCAATGAGGCTTTATCTATTGTTGATACATGTCCGGACAGTGCATTGATTCTTCTAAATAAAATTAATGTTCGCAAATTGAATGAAGAATGCCTTGCAAAGTATTCTTTAGCTAATTATTGGGCATTAGACAAAAGTGGTTATGATGTCAATAATGATAGTTTAATTAGATACGCATTTAACTTTTATAGAAATGGTTTATACCAAAGCTCTTTGTTGTATAGCCGTACTATGTACTATATGGGGAAATATTTTTCATTAGTTGATAGTATCGAAAATGCAGAGTTTTGTTTTGAGAAATCACTTGAATCGAGTGTTTTACAAAAAGATACATTAACAGAAGCACTGTCAGCAGAGAAACTATCTAATCTAACAAAGCACCATGACCTGAAAAAGTCAGAAGAACTATCTTTACATGCGGTGAGTATATATAAGAATTTCTCTGGGAAAAGTCGGTCTAATTTAATTTGGCTTATGCTTAATGCGACTAAATGCCTCGCCTATAATAATTATGAAAAAGCAGTGCAGATGGGAAAGGATGCAATTGAACTCTCAAAAAAGATAGGAGATAGTTCTTTGATTTCAGCCGCACATCAAGATTTAGCATTTGTATACAATATATCTGGTAAAAAAGAAGAATGCCTAATAGAAGCAAAGAATGCTTATTCGACAGCAAAAGAGAAGAGTGTCTCAATAACATTTGCACTTGCAGATGCATATCATGAAATGGATTCGTTGGTCAAATCTAAAGAACTATTGAAAAACTGTGAAATAAAGCAAGGTGAAAAATCTGCGTATAGCAAATATAATCTATTACACAAAATAGCAATAAAGGAAGGTAATAATACAGATGCAGTTTTATACGCAGATTCTGCATTTATGATTATGGAATCATTATATCACAAAGAAATGTCCTATAAGATTGAATATTTCAAAAAGATGATTAATGAGGTCAAAATTAATTCAGAGATACAAAGTTCATCAAAGATCAAATCAACTTTATTTATTTGCACAATAATCATATTCGTACTGCTTCTCTGTTTCTTATTTTATATATATAAGATGTATAGGAAGCATACAGAGGAAAAAATGAACGAGGAGAAAAGAATGCATGAAATCGTTATGAAGAATAAGGATTCTCAAATTTCAATAATGCGAAACTATGTTTTGGAAAAGATAAACGTTAGAACCAAAATAAACCAGATTCAAAATAATCCAGAGAAAAAGCTTAATCTGACCTATAGTGATTGGCGAGAGATTGAGTTATTCTTGGATAGTACGGAAGACTCTTTTGTCTATAGACTCAAAGAACAATATAAAGACTTGACAGAAGAAGATATTAGGTTGCTAATGCTCATAAAGTTAAAAATGTCAGCGAAAAGTTTGGCAATGTTGTATGGTATTAGTGAACAGTCAATAAAGCATAAACTTTTCATATTCAAAAGCAAGATTGGACTCCAAGAAAGTCCACTATCGCTTAGGTCTTTTATTGAGAATTTTTGATATAATTTACCAATAATTCAACCTTGTGGATTAAAATATACACCTTTGGGGAATTAATGGGGGGGGTAAATGCTTGAATAATAATACAATATAAAAATTGCTAAGAAATAAGAAATACACCTTGAAAATTTTAAAGAACCATTTGTTATTGCTAACTTTGCACCATCAAATCAATAATTGTTTAATTTAATATATCATTAGTGTCCCGATAAAATCGGTACGAAGTTAAATTTAATCAAATAGTCCCTCAAAGAGGTGATAATCGAGTTCTTTGACATCGTTGAAATTAGTCTTTTCGAAGAGATCTCTCAGT
>JAGHSE010000371.1 GCA_018066015.1 Candidatus Colivivens equi | reverse complement strand
ATAAATATATTCAAGCTTGGAAAAATAATTTTGATACATATACAAAGTTAAAAGCAGAGTTAAAATTAGATGGTAACATTGAAACTATAGGTGAAGTTGGTATGAAAGTATCAATCGGTGGATATTTAGACGGGGTTTGTATTGATGGCTGGCATATGAGAGTAAATACCAGAGAAGAAATTGAAGAAATCATTAGAGATTATAAAATGGCAAAGAATAAAGCAACTAAGATACAAGAAATGCTTAGAGCATTATAACAGTAAACAGGACTTGAGAGTACCATTTGGTACTCTCTCCTCATTTTTTGACAATCATTCCACACTCAAGTAAGACATTCCAAAACAGCATTCAATATGTCCTCTACCACTCGTTAATATGTCCCCATTCATTCAAGACTAGTTGATACACTTTGCAATACTAGTGTGAATCGTGATAGGGATAACTCGCTAATCATTCCGATATTAGGTAAACAGGATATTTCAAATTTAGGACTAAGGAGAAATAGAAATGTTTACAGGAAAGATAATTAGTAGCGGAGTGGAATTTGAGGATTACATAGTAGATTTTCTTAATGGTCTATCTATGAAAGCTAAGAAAACGGGTAGTAATGACGGCGGGATTGACATAGTTTGTAAAGCTGTGATGCCTGTAACTGGGGAAGTCAAGATGTTTTACATTCAGTGTAAATATCATAACAGACCCATTACAAAAGCACCTGTGCAGGAAGTTTACACAGGAACACACTACTATGATAAGACTGCAAGTGCATATCCAGTTGTGATTACAAACAACAGGGCATCCTTTGAGACAAGGAACTACGCAAGACAACTTGGAGTAGAAATTATTGCAGACAGTGAGTGGGCAGAAATAAGCAGTGTTCAGCATTATCAAAAGATAACAAGTCCAGTTACACACACTGGATTGTTAGGATTGATACTCACTAAGATTGCAAATGACAAAGTTTATTTAGCAAAGATACTTGAGGAAGAAACTCCTACAGCAGTTGATGATAAAGAACAGCTGAAGTTAGAGTTGATTAGTGAGTTTGATGAAGCAGAAGAACACTTGAAAGAAGCAGCCTATCTTCAAGATTTGGCATCTAAACACAGTCAGAGAGCACTGAGTTTACAGAAGAAGGCAATTATTAAGAACTTAGAATACGGCTGAAAGTTTGGCACTCGCCAAGGTGCTAGGATGATTAAGCAGATGGGAGGACTTACAATGGCAGATTTCTTTTCTGAGGCTATGGGTGGTGGACTCAAGAGTCTTTCACCTGAGCAGTTGGAAGAACTGTTGCTTAGAGCTTCGGCTATGAGGGAAGACCAGCTAAGGCTTATAGACAATCCAACAGCTTGTAAGTTCTGTGGTAGTACTGCAATAGTGAAATATGGCAAGACAACGGGTGGAATACCTCGTATGCACTGTAAAGACTGTAATGCGACATTTACATACGGACAAGCTCATGAGTTTGCAAATAAGCCACTAAGCAAAGATGCGGCAACGGCTTTAGTAATTGGACTCGTTGAAAATAAATCAATTAGAGAGTTAGCAGACACAATGGGAGTTTGCGAGAGTACGGCGCATAGGTACAAGATACTTATGATGGATATTCTGGCACAGAGATTAGCAGATGACTTATCAGAGAAAGACAAAGACGGTAATTTTGTATTTAACTTCAATGGAGATACACAGTTAGACGAGTATTATACCCACTTGTCATTCAAGGGTAAGAGAGATCCTGAGTTCTTTATATTTGTGCTTGAAAGATTTCCGAACCATCATTCAAGTAGAGAAGAACGGAAAGAGTATCTAATTAAGAATGGCTTATTAAGTAGGGTTGAAGCAATACCGGGATACTTTGACCTCTTATGTGAGAATACTGATAAAAGGTCAAAAGGCATATCAATGGACCAAGTATGTACACTTGTAGGTGTAGATGAACACGGACAATTACTTGTAGATGCAGTAAGTGTTGGAGGCTTGGAATCTGAGGACGCTTTAGAGTCATTGACAGGTAGATTTAATTCAAATGTGTTAATGATAACAGACAGTCACGGAACATATCCATTCGTAGCTGAAATGGAGAATGTAAAGCATTTACAGATTGATGCAAGCAAGCATGTTAAAGGTGGCAGAAGCTTGTCAGCAGTAAATAGCATCCATTCTGAAATGGAGAAGTTTATGCCAAAGTCAGAAGAACGCGAGGTTGCAACAAAGTATCTGCCTCAGTATTGGGCACTCTTCATTTGGAGATGGCAACATAAAGGCGAACTCTTTAGTACAAGAGTAGAAGCAATGAGGAAGTTATTAGTCGAGGAATGGGAGCGATACAATCCAGATTATGATGAAATCAAGCGTCGCCCCTTCACAATCAATACTAAAGGCAGATTCAAGAATACAGATGTTTAAGACTTAAATGAAGTCCTCCGAATATCAACTATCAAAAGTTGATATTTGGAGGACTTTTAGTATGGAGAATGGCATCAAGTCAGAACAAAGGGTTAAGGACATTGGTGAGGTATTTACACCTTATGAAATTGTCAGAGACATGGTTGACCTGATTGATAAGTCAGGAAAATTAAATATTGAACAGACCTACTTAGAGCCAGCTTGTGGTGATGGTCAGTTTCTCATTGAGTTGTTATATAGAAAGCTCAAGTCAGTTATTGAACTACCTGTTGAGCAAAGGCAACTTGCACTTGTAAAGGCAGTATGTAGCATTTATGGAGTTGATATTCAGCTTGACAATGTAAGAGAGTCACGCAGAAGAATGTTAGATTTAATCAAAGGAGAAGAAACCACTTCATTCACAAAAGACGGCGGTCTGCACACCTATGAGAAGTTAGACCTTGGTATTGAAATCACAGCAGAACTTGAAGAAGTGCTGACATTTGTAATTAAGAACAATATCAAGTGTGGAAATACTCTGACAAATAGACAATATAGAGAAGGCAGAAAAAAGGAAGAGTCTACTGATGAAATAGACATTACATCATTAGAAGATGACAGAGATGTTTACAAGATTAAGCTCTTTGCAACTAAGTACACATTTGACGGCGAAGAAGTCATTATGACAGAAGAACCAATGAATGAAGAAGCAGATGAAATGCCTCTTATTACAGGCAAGGTCTATAAACCTATTCATTATATGAGTATGAAGTCACGCAAAGAAAACAGAAATGCTTAATATAAAGCCTCTTCATCAATTGAAAATAAAAAGAATTTTTGATTGATACAATGGAGGGTTTAGAAATGGGCAAGAAAGCAGAAAATAGCTCAGTCATCAATATTAAGACACTGCCTGTTCAAGCACATATAGGTTCATTGAAAATGATAAATGACGACTGGTCTGTAATAGCATTCGTCATTGATAGAAAAGAGATACAGAAGAACTTCTTAGACAAGGAGCTAAGATTTAACTGTATATACTTCCTATTCGGATATGAAGATACATCTGAAAAGTGCTATGTAGGACAAGCTAAGAAGCGTAACTCTGGTGAATCTGTGCTTGCAAGGCTTAGAGAGCATGACAAAAGCACAACTGAGAAATACAAAGACATTTGGGATTATGCAGTTGTAGTCACAAGTAAAGATGATACTTGGACACTTGACGACCTTAATGCACTCGAAAACGCATTTTATAATGAAATACCAGTCAATCAAAATCTGAATGGAAACAATCCTAATGCTGGTGGAGCAGACTTTGCAAGATATAAAGACAAGATTTCATATATCAAGAGTTATATCACAGCTATAGGCTTTTCAGTATTTAATCAGACAGAGGAAGAACAAGAAAATGCTGAGAAGTTGCAGATAACATCCGCAACAAATGAGTTTACTACTGTTGAGGACTTACAGAACGGCATGGCAAGAATACCTGAAATAGTCACACCTCAAAGAGTAGTAAAGCAAATGGTTGATATGTTGCCTGCTGAGGTCTGGAATGACAAGACAACATTTTTAGATCCTGCCTGCAAAGGTGGAGAATATCTCAAGGAAATCTATGACAGGCTTATGAACTGTGAATTACTCATTGCAAAATATCCAGATGAATTTGACAGGCATGACCACATTTTAGATGAGCAACTATTCGGTATAGCACTATCTCAAGTATCATTTGAGAGGACACGGAAAAAGAGAATTAGGAATGTTGTTGTCATCCCTAATTACATTAGTCTATTAAAGGACAAAGAAAAAGGAAATACACAAAGGTTAAAAGAAGCAATCAATAGGGAGTTTAAGAGAGACATGAAATTTGATGTAGTTATAGGCAATCCACCTTATCAAGAAACTACAGGTAATACAAGTAATAAGGGCGTTGCTAGTGGTACAACTATTTATGATAAATTTGTACTCAACGGAATAGTATTATCAAACAGATTTGTATGTATGATTACACCTACAAAATGGTTCTGTGGTAATAAGAGATTAGATGCACTTAGAGAAAAGTTGCTACAAGATAAAATTACTGAACTACACATTTTTAAGGCTAACGACATATTTCCAAGTATAATCATGGATAAAGTATGCTTCTACCTATATGATAAAAAACATTCTGATAAGTGTAAGATTGTAAATCATGCAAAGGGAGATACATTTGAACAGTTCAGAGAACTTTCAATAAGTGGATTAGACTGTTTTATTGAAAATAATACTGAGGCAAGCATAGTTATAAAAGTATTAAAATCAAAATGTAAGAGCATAGAAAATATTATTTCAGCACAGAATCCATTTGGGGTAATATCATCTACGCATGGAAGTCCTATACCTTATGACAATTATACAATAGGAGTGCATTATACTGGATATGATTGTCAGGGTGATAATATAGGATTTTTGTCAATAGATGATATACCTAAAGGTGAGGATTTAATAAAGAAGCATAAGGTGCTGTACCCTCATGGTGGGTCAACTAGTGATAGAATATTTACACGAGTTTTATATTGTAGACCTAATGAAGTCTGTACACAATCATACATTGTTGTTGGACCATTTGATGATAAACAAACTTGCGATAATGTTATTAAATATCTAAAGACTAGGTTTGCTAGGGTACTAATTAGAGTTAGAAAAGTTGACCAGAATATGGATGCAGACAGGTTAAGATTTGTACCTATGCAAGACTTCACAGACAAGTCAGACATTGATTGGAGTAAATCAATCAATGAGATAGATTTACAGTTATGTAAAAAGTACAATCTATCTGATGAAGAAATGAGATACATAGCTGAAACAATCAAGCCAATGGCATAAGAAATAATGCACAAAAATAAAAAGCCGATACTACCATAATTTGTTAGTATTGGCTTTTTTTTTCTTGTAGTTTAATGCGTTGTATGGTATACTGCTATATTGGTACATTGTAGAAATAAGGCGCTTGACTATGAGGTAAACTGCAAGCATATTCCTAATCTCAGTAATATGTACCGCTATATTTTGAAAGGAGGTTAGGTTATGGCATTTAAGGTCATTGGCATTTTGGAAATAATCATAGGCATTATTGGAATTATTTTTGGACTGATGATGTTCGGAGATATCGGTATTGCATGCCTAGTTGGCGCAATTGGAACTTTGTTATCTGGTATTGCGTTCGTATCTGTTAGTAAAGCAATTAAGAACATAAATAAGGAGAACTAAAATGAAGAAACTTGTTAGTATTCTGCTTGTGTTAGTTATGGTAGTATCAATGACTGCTTGCGGTGGACAGAGTGTATCTGATGTTAAATCAGATAATCAGACACCTCCACAGTCAACTAGTAGTGAGCAAGCTGAAAGTTCAAGCAACAAAAACAGTAAGGCAACAAACTACACAGTTGAAAATGAGGTTGTTGTAGATAATGAGTACTGTTCTGTAACACTTGCTAGCTGCAAGGAAGAAAGCAGTAGCGTTGATTTGAAGTTTGTGCTTGAGAACAAAACATCTGATAAGAACATTATGTTCTCAATGGATAATACAGCTGTAAATGGTTGGATACTGTCATCATTATTTGCAGAGACTGTAGCATCTGGAAAGAAGTCTAACGAGACTCTTAGCTTTAGCAAATCAGACTTATCTGACCTTGACATTGAGGCAGTTGATAAACTTGAGTTCTCAATGAGAATATACGATGACGATGATTGGATGGCAGATGAGTTCGTAGAAGATACTTTCGTTGTATATCCTACTGGAAAAGCAGAGGCAGATATTGTAAGTCCTGATAGATGGTACGGAAACGATGAAATGAGCGTTGCTGATAATGATAGTTGCTCATTTGTAGTACTGGGTACATACAAAGATGACATTTGGGGTTATACTGTTGCAGTCTACTTAGAAAATAAGACAGCCAACAAGACCTTAATGTTCTCTTGGGACGATGTATCAGTAAACGGTTATATGGTAGACCCGTTCTGGGCATCTAGTGTTACACCTGGCAATAAAAAGATTGCTACAATTAACTTCAGCACATCAGATTTTGAAGAAAACGACATTGAGTCAGTAGACGAGATTGAGTTTAATTTGAGAGTACATGATGATAATGACTGGTCTGCAAGCGATATTGTAAATGATACATTTACATACAATCCTGCTCAGTAATTAAACAATTATCAAGCAAAAAGCCTTGGAGCAAACGCTTCAAGGCTTTTCTAATACATAAAATGTTGAAAGTGTTTTGCGGTGTGTTGATGATAGATAGGCATAACTTTCTGAAAGTAAGTCCAAAGAAGTTTAATTTAGAAAATGACCCTAATCTTAAAAGTATATAGTTTTACATTTCCTGTTAATTAAAAATTCTTCTTATCAACACAAATTAGAACTGGGAGTTCGCAAGATCAAGTCCGTTCATAAATCTCCTTTGCCCGCCGGTCCAGTTCCTTTTCCGTCAAGAAGTAGCCGTAGTATCCGAACACGGGGGCGCACTTTTCGCACACGAAGGCGTAGTATCCGTCTCTCGGCAGGTCCTCCGCATCCAGCAGTTTTTCCGCTTCCAGAAGCTGCCGGTC
>JAGHSE010000179.1 GCA_018066015.1 Candidatus Colivivens equi | reverse complement strand
TTATGAGATATATAATCGAACAAGATGAACACATAAGCCATGAGTACAATAAGTATCATCCATACCAGTAGGAGTAAAATCATCATTTCTCTTGGCAAAATGAAGGGATTGACCGAAGGATTAAAGTAGTATTCCCAAAGATATTCTGGAGCATCATGTTGCAGGAAAACAAACACAGCGACCGTTGCTATTTCCAAAATGATAAGAAATACAGAATACACTCTATTGATTTTCCAGAATAAAATACCAATCAAAGCAAGACATACCAGAATGAATATCATCATACTGATATGATGCATGAAATAGTTTATTGCTTGTGAAATAGTATCGTCAGGCATAGTTGAATCCAACAGTGCATTTTCAGTAGTCCACCCCATTGTCATCTGGTCGCGGAAGATTTTTATCCAGATTGTATCTGAATCCGTTTGACTAATATTTGCCACAGCTATCCTGTCATCTTTATACACATAGGATGTATCAATGATGTCCGTTTCATGTGAAACGAGTGCTAACGAATCAGCCCTGACAATAAAATTGTAGTTAATAGTATAATGATGCGAAAAACGGAAGAATAGACTATCCGCCTGTTCTAGGGTTAGTTCCTGCAATGAATCAGTTTGTTCAAACCGTTGTGCAGATGCTAATCCTGAAAAAAGCATTAAATGTGAAAATATTATTAGAAGTAATAATTTTCTCATAGTCTCAACGTATCATTTGTCATATCTAATTTTTCTCTATCTCCGTTACTAGCATCTGACAATTCTTGCAGTCAAATTTCAGTTGGAGCATGATGCCGTTTTCCAATTTAAGAAACATAGGATTCGTCTTTTTCCCACATAATCCCAAAGAATACTTAATACAATGTTTACAAGTCATCAACGGAGAATCCTCCGCTGACTTAGCTTTCCAAAGTGGTGAGTGAGGAATTTTAACAGAGGAATATGGCGAAGGTATGAGCAACGCCATATTGTTCATTTTTTCAACCAACTGACGTTTCCATTTACTTAAAAGTGAAGAAGGTATAAACCAGTTTTTTTCGCACATAATGAGCATGTCTCTTAATCTATAAGGAGTACCTCCTAATTTACCCATCTGTACACGTATATTTTCACCTTGATGAGTGCGTGCTAATTCTTTCTCACAAGTAACATCCAAGTTTGCACTTCCTCCGTAGTCATCGGTCATCGTAAACCTAAATCCTTCTGGAGTATCGTTCATGACTACATCTACAGGAATATAACGCTCAGCACTTTGACGCTGAAGTTCATCATCAAATTCCTTATCAAAATTTCTGTACAACCTTGTATTCTTACAGAGGTCATGAGGCATTTCAAGCGGATAAAGTTTTCCGTCCTCTACTTTGTTGACTCTGAATCCTTGAAGTTTGCCTTCTCCGTCAATAAAGCACAAACCGTCTCCGTTATGGAATGTTCGGAGTCCTGCCACTGTGAAAAAATTACGATATATTTCCTTTATTTGTCCTACCTCTTCACCTAATGCTTTTGGTGTATCAAAAGAAAATATTCTGTTACTTCTTCCATATAGAAAATATGTCGTAAAGCCTCGATTGAAACTTTTCTTCACGTCGGGTGTAAAATGTAAATCAACCTTTCCCAGACTAGCACGTTCATATTCATTAGGGCGTGATTTTACAATTGCTTCTAGTGCTTGATGATATGCAGCAGTGACATTCTTCACATAATTCATATCCTTCAATCTGCCTTCAATCTTAAACGACGTAGCACCTGCATCAATCAGTTGTTGTAAAGAATCAAGCAAGCACAAATCCTTCAGCGAGAGCATGTGTTTGGCATGCTTCAGCAAGGTAGCATTATCAGTGTTTAGTTCAGCTCCTTGTTCTTTAATTTTTCGTAATTCGTATTTAGGATTGCGTAGTTCATATAAGTCATACTCCATCCTACACATTTGAGCACATTCACCTCTGTTTGCACTACGAGAAAAACATTTCTCACTAGCAAAACAACAACCACTATATGACACACATAGTGCGCCATGCACAAACACTTCCAGACGTGCTTTTGGTATTTCTTCATGGATAGTTTGTATTTCCTTGAGAGATAATTCTCGAGCAAGGACTATTTGTTCAAACCCAGCCTCGTACAACATTTTCACCTTTTCAGGGGTTCTGTTATCCATCTGTGTGCTTGCATGAAGTGGGATATGCCGTTCAGAAATAAAATCAGCGAGTTTGCTCAGCATTTTGGGGTCCTGCACTATTAATGCATCAATATGTACACAATATAATTGGTCAATGAGGTGTTGTACTTCATCAATCTCATTGTCATTAATTAAAGTATTGAGAGTGACATACACCCGAGCGCCAAATTGATGAGCAAACTCAACTAATCGCCCAATGTCTTCTACACTATTTCCAGCAGCAGCACGTGCGCCAAAACGTGGAGCACCAATATATACAGCATCAGCACCGTGGCGAATTGCCTCAATGCCAATGTCTGCATTGCGTGCAGGAGAGAGTAGTTCTAGTTTTCTCATTACCAAATATTTACGCGATTTTCTTTTGGTATAAACATAGGGTCATTTTCTGTAATTCCAAATGCTTCATACCATGCGTCAATATGTGGAAGAGCTCCGTTAACACGCCATTCTCCAAGAGAGTGTGGGTCCATTGTAGTAAGTTGACGCATATTTTCTTCTGTAATATTTTGTGCCCAAACACCTGCATATGCAAGGAAGAAACGTTGTTCAGGAGTAAGGCCTTTGATTACTGGGAGTGGATGATCTTTTGTTGCATTCTTGAAAGCCTGAAAAGCAATCTTCAAACCACCATGGTCTGCTATGTTTTCACCTTGTGTAAGTGCACCATTTGCGTGAAGTCCAGGAAGTACTTCAATGCCATTGAAGAACTCAACCATTTTCTGTGTCTTTGCCTTGAATTTCTCTGCATCACTTGCTGCCCACCAATTATGGAAATTACCATCTTTGTCAAACTGACTTCCTTGGTCATCAAATCCGTGAGTCATTTCATGTCCTATTACTACACCTATTGCGCCATAGTTGAACGCATCGTCTGCACTCATATCAAAGAATGGATACTGTAGAATACCAGCAGGGAAACAAATTTCATTTGTTGTAGGATTGTAGTAAGCATTGACTGTCTGAGGGGTCATATACCATTCATCACGATCTACTGGTTTCTTATACTTGTCTTCTATCTCTTTCTGTTCTGCCCATCTTGTTATGTCTTTTGAAATTTCATAGAGTGACTTCTTGCTGTCAATATTAAGTTTGCTGTAGTCCTTCCACTTATCAGGATAACCAATCTTTACATAGAATGCATTCAGTTTTTCCTTTGCAAGGACCTTTGTGCTGTCACTCATCCAATCTTGTTGATCTATACGTTCAGCTAATGCTACTTGCAGATTTTTGACAAGGGTAAGCATTCTTTCCTTATTTTCTGCTGGGAAATATTTCTTTACATACATTTCACCTACAGCCTCACCAAGAATTGAGCCGACAGCAGAAACAGCACGTTTCCAGCGTGGTTGAATTTCTTTTTTTCCAGACATTGTCTTGCCGAAGAAATCAAAATATTCTGCATAAACTTTGTCACCAAATGATGATGCATTGCTATTGATGAGTTTCCACTGCATCCAATCCTTCAACTGCTGTATATCAATTGAATTAAGAATAGCGATGTCATTTTTAATAGCTTCTGGTTGGCCTACGTCAATAGAGTCGATATCTGTAATTCCGTGTGCCTCAAACATTTCATCCCAAGGGAATCCAGTAAATTCACCCTTAAGGTCTGCATAAGACATTTTGTGGTAATTTGAAGCAGGATCACGCAATTCTACTTGTGACTTGTGCGCCTGAGCAATCTTATTTTCAATTGTCATCACACTATTCATCTTGCGTTCTGCTATAGCTTTGTCATCACCAAAAAGTATGAACATATTAGTTATATGCTTCTTAAATGCCTTACGAATTTTTTCTGTTGATTCATCTGTATTTACATAGTAGTCCTTATTACCGAGAGTAAGTCCACCCTGTCCAATACTGAGCAAGTTCATTGTACTATTCATCATATCGGCACCAAGTCCCATACCAAAGATAAAGCCTTCACCATCTACGTCATTCTTAATGAAATGAGAGATAACTTCTTGTCTTGATGTCAAATTCTCAATTGCCTTCAAATCTTCAAGTGCAGGGGTGATGCCTTCTTCATTTTGACGAACAGAGTCCATCATCATATTGTATAAGTCACCGATTTTCTGAGCTACAGTACCCTGCTCTTGTTCTTGTGATGCCAATTCCTCAATGAGTTCTTTGAGTTGCTTACGATTGTTTTCTGATACTGCATCAAAACTACCAAAACGCGCATATTCTGGTTTGAGTGGATTATTCTTAATCCAGCCTCCACACGCATACTGATAGAAGTCTGTACCTGGAGCGACACTATCATTCATGTTCTCCAACTTAATTCCCAAGCTTGATTCGTTGTTATTACAAGCTCCTAATGTAACTGCCATAAACGTTACTAACATTAATGATTTAACTTTCATAC
>JAGHSE010000278.1 GCA_018066015.1 Candidatus Colivivens equi | reverse complement strand
CTATTTGAAAGGATTATATCCGACTCCACCTCCTGAATAACCTGAATTTTTGAAAAATTCCACAAATGTAAGTCGCATAGGGTGAACTATAGCACCAAGTATATTCATGAAGATATTGAGTCCGTGTCCAATTAAGAAAATCAGAACAGTTACGATAAATCCCACAACTGGTACGTCAGGACTCATGCCAGTAGCCATCTGATTGAATACATTGGCAAGAATTCCGCCAGAAAGTCCTAGGGCAAAAAGACGCACATAAGACAGCACATCTCCCAACAAACCAGTTGCCATATTGTAAGTATCCCAAACTCCCAATCCAATATTGAGGAAAATATTTTTACCAGGACTATTCAAGAGGAAGATTCCAATAAGTGCAATAACCAATAGTGCAGTTACAATAGGATTGCTGAAAGAAACTCCAATAAGCGAACAAACACCTATGGTCAATAAAAGAATTAACCAACCAATAGTTCCAAGAGCAGATTTGAAACCACATTGAATAGTAAGATTAATGGCCTTAAGAATCATTCCAAACAGAATTTGCACAACTCCAATAATAAGTGATAGAGTAAACATCTTGGAATTATCTGTATATAATAACTCCTTCATTGATTTCACGAACGATATGTCAAGGTCATAGAGACTGAATCCGAAGAATGCGCCAGATAGTGAACCACATATTATCGTGCTAAGTCCAAATAATACGACTAACCACTTTGTGAAGTTTGGATTGATAAGCTGGAAAAGTTTCGTAAATATAGGCAAAGCCACAATCATAAGCAAGCCATACCCCATATCTCCAAGACATAATCCAAAGAACACCATAAAGAACGGAGCAAAGAATAGTGTCAAATCCAGTTCATTATATTGAGGCAACATATAAAGATGCGTCAAAGGTTCAAATAACTTCGCAAATTTATTATTTGACAATAAAATAGGGACATTATCCTCTGGTGTTGGTTGTTCAATATCGTAATATACACGTTCCTTTTCCAATTCCTGCTTAACTGATTCAACATTAGAAACAGGTATCCATCCTTGCAGTAAAATCAATTTACCTTCAGCTAGTCCTTCTCCGTTAAGTTGGACATTAGTAAAATCTATATTCCTTTGTAGTTGATTACTATAAGCAATAAACGCATTAAGGTTTGCATCTGCAAATTGACTTAAAGATAATTTATATGATTCAAGAGAAGAATTAAGTTCTGCTAACTCATTATCTATATCATAGAGAGACTTTTTAGGAAGAGTCTGTTGTTCAGCTGATATTTGTAAATCTTGAAGAGCTGGGGTAACTGTTATGAAATATATTTTTTTGTCAGCATTGATAATAGTAGCATTATACATACTAATCCATTCATCGTCAAATGCTTTCTTTTCACAGACAAAGAAATTAATCTTATATCCAGCATTCTCCAACTTAACAATCTGTTCGTAAGAGAAATTACCCCAAGGTTTCAGTAACTCACGCTCTTGTGATAATTGCATTATACTGCGTTCTACCTGATTTTTCTCTGCAATAAGATTATCATATTCATCTAATGAACCACAAATATCAGTATTTGCAGAGATATTATCAGTTGTCAATGGGGAAATAGCAGCAATGACTGCATTGTATCGAGCATGTAGATTAATATTGCGTTGCAAAGATTCATCAGCTGATACACCTTGTTGCTTCTCAATGACATGTACCACACCTATTTCACGAAGTCGTTTAAGGAAATCTTCATACTCCTTATGAAATATTAGGAATGATATTTTTTGCATTTTCTGAATCATACTAACTCCTCCTTTCTTTCTGCAATAGCACGTTTTTCTTGAAGAGACTTCAATATTTTTTGTGAAGACTTAGAAAGATTTTCTTCATCCTCCATAAATCTCTTAATTTTGCGTACTGCCTCTTGGAATCCTGGTATCTGAACTTTTTCAAACAGATTTACCTTCTGAGTAGTCTTGCGACGAGCATGATCTAGTAAGCCGAGTTTTGCCAACACAAATTCACGTTCCACTGCAGTTTTAGCCAAACCTTCTAACAATTTCACACCATCAAAATACCATTTTGGTGAAGAGAATAATCCAAAAGGTTTTACGTCTAACCGAATATTAGTCAAAATAGGAACACGCACTCCTGCAATTTTCTTCACATCAATAGCAACATCCTTGAGAGCAACTAGAGAAGAGTCAAATTCACCCCATAAAGCATACATAGACTCGTATCCTTCTATTTGTGCTTGTAACTGTTTCTCCAACTCGACAGCTTCCTCTTTACATTTCTTCACCTCAAGACGCAGAGCAGTCTCCTTGTTCTTAATAATAGGCAAGGTACGTTCTCTCATCTTGAGTTGCTTCTCAATCTGCTGTAGAGATGTCTTATTATATTGAAATGTTATTGCCATATAGTTAATTCACAATTCTTGAATGAATTAATTATTCTTTTTTCCAATAAATATCAGTAAATTCTTTCTTTATATTGACTTCTTCAAGCGAGAAGAACTTACAGAAAAGAGTCCAAGTAACGTCAAGCATCTCAGTCGTATCAAGGTCAACATCAATAGCAAGAATCTTATCTGCATATTCTTTTGCAAAATCCAGACAACGATTATCATAGTCAGTAAGGTCAAAACCATTTTCAAGCTTAGTTTTGGCATTAGCAGCATCAGCATACAAACGAATAGCAGCGTTCATAACCTGACTATGATCCTTACGAGTCTTCTTTCCTGCAACTAATTGTTTCAAACGAGAAAGAGAACGGAATGGATCCACAATAACTTTACCAATATCACTATCACGACGCAAATATAACTGTCCTTCAGTGATATACCCCGTATTATCAGGAACAGCATGAGTAATATCACCACCAGAAAGTGTTGTGACAGCAATAATAGTAATACTTCCACCACCTACTTCTTCTGGGAACTGAACAGCCTTCTCATAGATTTTGGCCAAATCACTATACAGAGAACCAGGCATAGAATCCTTTGAAGGTATTTGGTCCATACGATTGCTGACAATAGAGAGTGAGTCAGCATAAGAAGTCATGTCTGTAAGAAGCACAAGGACCTTCTCATGCTTTTCAACAGCAAAATACTCAGCAGCAGCAAGAGTCATATCAGGTACAAGCAGTCGTTCTACTGCTGGATCTTCAGTTGTATTCATGAATGCTATGATACGATCAAGAGCACCTGCGTTTGAGAAAGTATTTCGGAAGAAATAATAGTCATCATTAGTCATACCCATACCGCCAAGAATAATTTTGTCAGCCTTGGCACGTAAAGCAACCATTGCCATAACTTCATTGAATGGTTGGTCAGGGTCGGCAAAGAACGGAATCTTCTGACCTGATACAAGAGTATTGTTAAGGTCAATTCCAGCTATACCAGTAGCAATAAGTTCACTTGGTTGTTTACGGCGTACAGGGTTGACAGAAGGACCACCGATTTCAATTTCTTTTCCTTCAATTTCAGGACCACCATCAATTGGATGTCCGTATGCATTGAAGAAACGGCCAGACAGTTGTTCACTAACTTTTAGAGTTGGTGCCTTACCTAAGAACACTACTTCAGCATTCGTAGGAATGCCACCTGTACCCTCAAATACCTGTAGTGTAATATCTTCACCTGATATCTTTACGACTTGAGCTAGTTTACCATTGATAGTAGCCAGTTCATCATAGCCTACTCCTGTTGCTTTGAGAGAACATGTAGCCTTTGTAATCTGACTAATCTTTGTATATATTTTTTGAAATGCTGTTGCCATAACTATACAATTTTTGTAGTTCTACATTATTATTTTGCTGAATTCAGCATCTCTGTTATTTGTTTTTTATAATCGTTATATTGTTCTGACTGATATGCAGAGTAGTTCCATTGTTTACAAATATTGATAAGTTTCTTGAAATAATCAACTACGTCAAGGAAATTTTCAAATTGGAAGTCCTTCTCACATATTGCAGTAACCATATCCAAAATTTCCTCTTGACGGGCAATAGGAGTCACAGCATCTACTTCATCAAACGCATCTTGCTGAAGAATGACATAGTCAATAACTTCAGATTTCCAAAAAGTTTCATGATAATCAACAGGAACGCCGTCATCACCAAGAATATTAATCTGTTCAGCAATTTCCTTACCACGCTGCATACGAGTTTTCAACTTAAGAATTTTAGGAATCCATGCATCATTGATAGTTCCATTAATATACTCTGCAAATTCTGGATATTCAAGATATTTTGAATACGAATCAATAGGGTTTACAGCAGGATAGCGCTTCTTATCCGCACGATTTTGTTCAAGTCCATAGAAACAACGTGCAACTTTCTTTGTACTTTCGGTAACAGGTTCCTTCAGGTTACCACCTGCAGGAGAAACGGTACCAATGAAAGTAATACTACCTACTTTGCCGTTATTTAAGAAAACATATCCAGCACGACCATAAAAGTTAGCAATCAAGGCGCTCAAATCCATAGGGAAGGCATCAGGACCAGGAAGTTCCTCCATACGATTAGACATTTCACGCAATGCCTGTGCCCATCTTGATGTAGAGTCTGCCATCAGCAACACACGCAGTCCCATGCTTCTATAATATCCAGCCATAGTCATAGCAGTGTAAACAGAAGCTTCACGAGCTGCAACTGGCATATTTGACGTATTGGCAATGATGATAGTACGTTCCATTAATTTTCTACCTGTGTGTGGATCAACCAATTCGGGGAATTCAGTAAAAATCTCCACAACTTCATTAGCACGCTCACCACAAGCAGCAATAATTACTATATCAGCTTCTGCTTGTTTAGAAATCGCATGCTGAAGCACTGTTTTACCAGTTCCGAAAGGACCAGGAATAAAACCTGTACCACCTTCTACAATAGGATTAAATGTATCAATAGTACGCACACCTGTTTCAAGCAATTTAAATGGACGAGGTTTCTGCTTATAATTAGTCATTGCAAACTTCACAGGCCAATGTTGTATCATGTTTACATTGATATCATTTCCATTTTCATCAGTCAGAACAGCAATAGTATCTTTAATTTTATATTGACCAGCAGGAACAATACTCTTTACTTTTGCTTTCCCCTCCATTTGGAATGGAGCCATTATCTTGAGAGGTTGATGATTTTCTTCTACACTACCTAGCCAATCTGAACCCAGCACTTCATCACCAACTTTAACTAAAGGAGTAAAATCCCAAATGCGGTCTTGATCAAGAGGATCAGTGTATTGACCTCTTTTGAGGAATACGCCTTCCATCTTATCCAAATCATTCTGAAGACCATCATAATTCTTTGAAAGCATACCCGGAGCCAATTGTACCTCAAGCATGTGACCAGTAAACTCCACTGGAGATCCTACTTTCAAACCACGAGTGCTCTCAAACACTTGTACAAATGCATCCGAACCTACTACTTTAATAACCTCAGACATCAGTTTGTCGCCTCCTGTCTCAATATAGCATATTTCACCTTGAGAAACAGGACCGTCAACTGCCACGGTTACCATATTTGCTATAACGCCTTTTACAGTTCCTTTTGTCATATATGTATGAATTTATTTTGTCATTACTCCACCAACTTTAAAATCGGCAGGCACTTCTGCCGAACTTCTTAAATTCTCAATAATCTGAGTGAATGTAGCCTTTCCGTGCTCAATATCTAAACGTTCCCAACGTTCAAGCATATCAGTCTTACAGATATAAGCAAAAAGTGCATTAATAGAAAAGAAATCATCAAATGTTCTGTCATCAAGCCATTGCCACTTAAAAGCATCAATTTTCTTTTCTTTCATAACAGGGTCATTCTCATCAGCAATCTTCATTAAGTCATCAATAAAAGCATATTCCTTACCTAAATCAAAATCTTTTGCCTTGCTTATACGAAGCATATCTGCAATTTCATCATTTCCCAACACGTAATCACCGACAGACCATCCATACTTTCTTGCTAATAAAGCTGTAAGGACATTAGAAATATTGAAATTTAAGGTAAACCAATCTGCAATAAACTTATTACTGCACTTCATTGCGTATTGATAGAACAACAATGACACCTGATCTTCAGCAATGTAACCTTCCGTTTCATGCATCAAATCATATGAACGAACAAAATCAAGCATGAATGCAGGATATTTGCTATTGTTATTCTCAGACTCACGAGCTAAAGTTATAATTTCACTGATGTCTTCTGGTGTATAATTTCCATTAGGCAATAATTTACTATTTGAAGATTTCAGCACACGGACAAGGTTCATACAATCAACATGCAGGAAATAGTAAGCTAACATCCGTTTGTCCGCATTTGTAACAGATTGCTCACATTCTTCCTTAAGAGTCTTAATCGTATAAACCAACTTATTGCCCTGAAGTGTAATATCAGGCAAGCCAGTCAAAAGTCCATAATACTTACTCATAGTTATAATGTTGGAATATTAAGTCAAATGAATTAATTAAACAACAAATCTACAAGCTGAGGGCGAAGGAATGACTTAAAATAATTTTCAAACTCCTCTTCACCAAAGTTAACTTTATATGAACCATCCTGAGGTTTGATAGAGAACAATGCTTTCTGTCCATGAACCTCTTCAATCTTAACTCCTTTATCAAGAAGGTACTTAGCGTTTGCAGCAAAAAAAGACTTTAGTGCATCACTATCTTCAGCAGAAATGATAATATCTTCCTGTGAAGCCCATTTCTCTGCTAATTTCAGAATAAAATGATTCAAGAACTCTTTATCCGCAGCGATTTTACCAATAGTATCATTGATAACATTATTTGTAAGAACATTTGCAATTTCAGACTTCAGTGCATTAATAGACTGAGCTGAAAACATCTTGAGCTCAGACTTAGTATTATCACTCAAAGTTTGCTGTTCCTTCTTTGCTGATAAAATAATATCTTCAGCTTGTTTTTGAGCAGCTTCAATAATAGATTTTGATTGTTCGTTAGCATCTGCTATAATCTTTTCAGCTTCAGCCTGACCTTTTTTTACACCTTCATTAAGAAGTTTATCAGTTAACTCCTGTATTTTACTATCCATAATAT
>JAGHSE010000288.1 GCA_018066015.1 Candidatus Colivivens equi | reverse complement strand
TAGTTATTAAAGTCCTTATCACAAACAGGTTTGAATAATTACTTTTATAACTCAATCTCGCCCATCTATGATGTGCGCTGAGTCTTTGCAGAGAAAGCCAAGAGACGCAAAGGCTTGCTTTGCAAACAGTTCCCAGGAGCCTCGCTCTTTCCCTTCAATGATGATGACTATCTGTTTATTTGCACTCAATATATATTTTTTTTTATTCATTGGATTAGAATTCTCTGCGTCCCTCTGCTTTCTCTGCAAAGACTCAGAACACATCTGTGATGTGTTGTAATTTAGGTAGAAGAGCAGGTCTGCAAAACTTGTTTTTGTAAGAAAAGCTCTGCTAACTAAATTAAACAGCAAAGCTGTCTGAGTCGCCTCTGCGTGAGGTACCAGAAAATGCAGGAACTGAAAATAGTTGACACCTGGCACTGTCTTCTTAGCTGGACGAGAATTCTCTGCGTCTCTCTGCTTTCTCTGCAAAGACTCAGAACACATCTGTGATGTGTTATAATTTAGGTAGAAGAGCAGGTCTGCAAACTTGTTTGCAAGGAGTGCTCTGCTAACTAAATTAAAACAGCAAAGCTGTCTGAGTCGCCTCTGCGTGAAACTTAAAAGCTGAGTTCGCCTCTGCGTGAGAAGCTAAAAAGTGGTTGCTTGATCCGCAGGCCCTCCTAAATCCCCACTCCTCAGTGCCCTTCATCCGTCGCCGGATAGAAGAAATTGAGTCCATCATTGAGGAATCGTATGAACTTATTCACATCTTCATCATACCCATAACTGCCGTCCATCACATTACCGTCATTATCAAGAATCACATAGAAAGGTTGTGCATTTGCACCAAACTTACTACTCTGCAGATAACTCCACTTATCTCCTACCGTTCGCAACTTGCGTGTCTCACCTTCCGACTCATTTACCACTACTGGCACGTCTAATTTTGTCTTGTCATCTACAAACAACTGTATCATAACATAGTCGTTATTCAGAATCTCTGACACTTTCTCATCAGTCCACACTGCAGCTTCCATCTTCCGGCAGTTCACACACCCGTACCCAGTAAAATCTACAAACACTGGTTTTCCTCTCTCTTTGGCGTATGCCATTCCTTCTTCGTAATCATGGAATTGTGGTTTCACTTCGTTATCTACCAACCTCCAGTGTTGGGTACTCATTGGCGGGGTGAAGGCACTAATCGCTCTTAGCTGATTTCCCCACAGTCCTGGTACCATATATACTGCAAACAAAATAGATGCCAAACCGAGAATCCAACGTACTATTCCTACCTTCTTTGGTTTTTCTTCATGTGGGAAATGGTATATTCCAATCAGATACAACCCCAGTGCTAATGCCAGCAATATCCATATAATAATAAATATGTCTCTGTCAAGTATATGCCACCCATATGCCATGTCTGCCACACTCAGGAATTTGAATGCGAAGAAGAGTTCAATAAATCCGAGCACTACTTTTACAGTATTCATCCACCCTCCGCTTTTTGGCATTGACTTCAACCAGTTTGGGAATAGTGCAAAGAGGGCAAATGGTAGGGCGAGGGCGAGGGCGAAACCAAACATACCTACTGCTGGACCGAGTATATTTCCCATTGTTGACACTTCTACAAGGAGGAATCCTATTATTGGACCTGTGCAGGAGAAACTTACCAATGTTAGTGTAAATGCCATAAGGAAGATTCCTATGAGTCCTCCTGTTGCATCGGCTTTGCTGTCTATCTTGTTACTCCACGATGATGGCAGTGTTATCTCAAACAGTCCAAAGAACGACAGAGCAAACACCACTAATAAAAGGAAGAAGAACACGTTGAATACTGCGTTGGTTGACAGGGCGTTTAGGGCATTGGCACCAAACAAACTGGTTACTATCAACCCGAGTGCCAAGTAGATTACTATGATTGACACTCCGTAGATTATCGCATCGCGGATGCCCTTCTTTTTGTCTGCGTTCTTGCCACCTCGCTTGAGGAAGAAACTGACTGTCATTGGTATTATTGGCCATACGCATGGGGTGAATAATGCAAGTAGTCCTCCTATAAATCCCATCAGGAATATTGACCATAGTGTCATTCCGTTTACGCCTTCTGTACTTGTTCCTTTTACTAATTCGTCATAGGTGGTCACTTCTACTGGTGCCCACAAATCTACATTACTTATTAGGGGTGCAGTCTCAGTTTCTTCTGTTGTGTTCTGAACTACACTGTCTGCTTCGCTCTCTTCTGTCTTCTCTTCCTGTTGTTCGTCTGGCGTTTCTTTTATTTCTTCTCCTGCTACTTTTTCTGGTGCCTTACCTTCGTATTTAAATTCTACCGTTGTGGGTGGTATGCAGGTTGCATCGTTACAGGCTCCGTATTCCAGATAACCTTCTATCTGATATTCTCCTCCTGTCAATTCTACTGCTTGGGTGAATATCGCACTTCCTTCGTGGTAGAACACATCGGCACCAAACATCTCTTCATATACTCGGGTGGCTTTGGGGGTTGCTTTCAACTTCCCTACTAATTTTGCTCCTTGAATTTTTTCTATATTCAGTGTTGTTGGGGTCGGCCCGTCTTCTACTACTTCTACCGAATACATGTGCCAACCACTCTGGATGGTTGCCTTAAACACTAATTCGGCTTTATTCCCCTCTACTTTTAGCGCATCACTGACTACTACTGGTTTTGGCTGGGCATGGCAAACCATCCCAACTAACCACAAAACACATATTTGGTATAATTTCATTATCATATTTTTAGAATTAGGCTTCGTTTTCTTTCTATGTTACTCATCTTCAATCTTGAGTATCTTCATTATCTCTTTCGTCTGGTCTGCGTAGCGCTTTCTTACGGATGATGCGTTCATCTTTACGAGTGACGGCACGCTTAAATTCTGCTTTTTGCAAGAATTTTTCTGTATTCCAACCTGGTTCCCAATGAAAGGCAATCTCCTTTACGTTTACATGTGGATTGTAGTTATGTGGACTTTCTGTACCCTTACTCTTCAGTGTAAGTGAAAATCGACCTAAAGGGCCTAAATCAACAATGTTACCATTTAGCAACTCTGTCTCTATAGCATGTGATAGTATAGGAAGGGATGCCAACAAATTTGCATTACCAAGTGGAGTCGCACTGGCTTGCTCACACAACTTATCCGATTTAATTACCCCAGATGACTGCGCTACTGCATAATATTTCCTTGGAAGAGATTCATCTCCCTCTGTCTTTTTTCTAGGTTGCACACGTACAGCCAAAGTATATTTAATTGCCATAACTAATATGAATTTATTTATTGAGTTTCATAAGTTCGTATATATTTGATCTTTAAACGTAAATTTTCGACAAACCGAATTTTCAACGAACCGAATGCAGAGTCAAACTTGTTTGAACTATCATTTCATTGCAATGCACTCCATTTCTATCAGCCATGCAGGACGACATACAGGTGCATAAGTGATGATAAGCGGTACTTGAGAGAATTGGTCATGGAAAATATCATGTACAGTTTGATAGTCAGCAATATCACGTAGATAAACTATTATCTGCATTACATCATCAAACGTAGCATCAGCCTCTTTTAATAGTTCGCGGACATTCTCAAGCATTCGTTCCGTCTGATGCTGAATATCTCCAGGATAGACCACATTCCCCTTATTGTCAATACTTGCTGTTCCTGAAATAAAAATCTCTGTACGGTCAGGATATTGAACAGCAGTACCACGTTCGAATGTAACCCCATACTCGTATGTAGGATTAAGATGAGACTTAGCATAAAGATAACGCTGTTGACCTTTTTGTAGCCCTAAAACAGTGTAAGTATCCAGTTGAACAATAGCTTTAGTATTAGCAGGAGCGCCACAAATACCAGTCGAAGAAATATAATGAGTCTTTTCAGTCAGTCCCTCACGAATAAAGTTCTCCCTGCGAGCATCAACCAATCCCTGATACTGAAGATCCACATCACGAACAAAGAACCAAGTCCGGACACAATTCTCAGCAATGTTAGCCCCGAGATGAGAGAGATTAGATTCGTATGTCTCAAGCACCGATTTAGTTTGGTCATAACTTGACCCCTCAGGACACGTCATTCCCATGTTCCAAATATGACGTATTCCTAACTTTTCATCACAATCATCAGCAACGAAATGAGCCCATAAAGCGACCTTACTACCATCAAGAGGAGGTTGATGTATAATAGATAATTGAGATTCGGGGATATGAAGTAAAGACGAGAAATGAGAATTGAAGGTTAACATTTGATTAGTAGCATCACTGAGGAATAAACGTGCGAACTTGACCTCAGCGGAGGAAAATTGATTTTGAAATCTGGAAAAAGCCTCACATAAATTAGTGAATTGACCTTCAAAATTCTGGCTACGAGGATTAACATGAAACATAACATGAAAAGACCTCCTGCCTTGTTGGGATATAAATTCCGATACCTCTATCGTTACATCCTGTGGAAATAAAACCGTTACAATTTTGTTTATCATATTACCTCTAATGATGATTTATCAACCCAGCCCTGTTTGCCCTCTTCAAGCTTAACTTCATACCAATCCGTCATAGAATTATCCAATATTTCAACTTTAGATCCATCATGAATCACAAATAAATCCGTGCTACCATCAGAAGGAGTACTTTTCACAGTCAAAGCCGGAACAGTAATAATGGCAAATCTATGATTACGAATCTGATTATACTGCGACACAGCACAGCACAAAGCAACGACACACACAACAAGAGCTACAAAGGCACCATTTATACCAATACGGCGAATCAGTTCCGACCCCATAAAAGCATAAACAAGTATCCCTACCAACATAAGAATGAACGCACTGAGAGCAAGAATCAACCAAGTATCAATAAACATAGTATTGACAATATCATGCCACCAAGTTACAAAGAACAACTCAGACGGAGGAGTGACCTTATCAGCCGTTTTCCCTCTAACAAAAGCAAGATTAGCAATAATGTCATCATCACCAGGGTCAAGAATATGAGCACGTTCGTAGTTGAGAATAGCACGCGAGATATTATCCTTCTTGTAATAACAATTACCTAAATTATAGTAAATATCAGCCGACTTGCCTTGTTCCGCCAATATCTTCTCATACATAGCAGCAGCCTTGGAATATTCCTCATTTACATATAATGTATCGGCTTCTGCCTTGGTCTGTGCATGTAAGAGACTTGAGCCAAACAAAGATAACGTCAACGTCAACAACAACGTCAACAACAATGCCATGCCAGAGTCGTTTGAGTTGTGGATTCGTCCTTCTACCTTACACCGATGTTTAATTGTATTGTTAATCTTTGATTCCATATCAGTTATTGCATTGACAGCACCCTCATATACATTTTCCATAGTCTCGTCAGGATTACCAGGAGCATAACGTGCAAACTCGCAATCATTAAGGCACTTGATGAACAAATCAATCAAATCCTGATCAACGTTTTTCCCTTGCAGTTCAGACTGGATATTATCCTTATTAAGAACAGCAAGCGGTATTGTAAGTTTGTCGGCTGTATATCCCAGCAAAGCCCTCATTACTTCATCATAGAAATTCTCTGCATCATGATTAGCTAACAATTTTGCAGCATTTTTCAGACGACGTATAGCAACCTTGTTAGCTTTACGTCCACGCATCTTAGCAATATTACCATTATCTATAATACGTTTTCTCCCTACAATAGCAATGACAGATGCCACAACAAGCGCCAACAAATATAATAACCAATAAGTAGCAGACCCCAACATAGAATCACCCCCATCTTGTCGGAGATGCACATCACCAGTCTTTATGTAACGTATATCTGTTGCTATTTGGTCAACAGATTGCTGATTTGCAAAATCAACAGAAGAAGCCGAACCTGCAACTCCTTTTTCAACATTAACTGTAAAAGTCTGAGTTGATAATGTCTTGTATGTATGAGATTGAGAATCAAAATATGTAAAGTCACAAGCGGGAATAGTAAATTTTCCCTTATGACGAGGTACTACGAGATATTCAAATTCCTTCACACCCGACAACCCCTCTTTAGTAAGACTGAAATTGTCGTTCACCTTTGGTTCGTAAGTTTCAAAGTCTTTCGGGAAATTGATTTCTGGAGCACTGATAAGTTTCATATTACCAGTACCACGCAAACGAACTCTAACGGTAAGAGCATCATTTGCCTTTACAGACTCCGTACTAATTGAAGACGAAACATCAAAGTGCCCCACAGCCCCGCAGAAGTTCTCAGGTTTTGAAGGTAGAGGCGATACATGTATGGTCAGTTTAGGAGTTACGATTTTACGTTTCACTTCGGTAGTGCTGACCCCATTAAAGAAAGCATCAATAGGGTCAATAGCTTGATTAGCCCTTACCTCAGTAGCCTCATAAGTGATAGCAGGAATAGTAAGGTCACCAGCCTTTTGAGGATAGACAATATACTGAGCCCACACAACAGTATTGTAACGTTGTCCTTTGTAAGCCTCAATCTCAAAAGACTTCTCTCGAGAAAGTGGAATTTCCTGAATCTGGAAACCATCAAGAGTAGGCAATTTACCCTCCAACCGATTTATATTGACAAGAGTATAAACCTTGTAGGTAATCAAAATAGCCTCTTGTTCAAAAACATTGACCTTGCTAGCATTAGCCGTCATAAACAAGTCACGACCATTAGAAGCCCGAGTATTAGCAGCCACCTGTCTGTCATCATATTGCGAAGCTTGTTGCTGCCGTTGTTGAGCAGCCGCACTGCTACCAACCACACGAATTTTCAAAGCTTGCGAAGAGAGAGTCTTACCATTAAAAGCGACCGAAGCAGGATTGATATTGTAAACCCCTGCTTTATTACAAACAAGAATGAACGAGTATGTAATAGCACTGCTTGATGACATATTGCCGTCAATTATCTGCACACTACTCTGGCGTGAAATACTTGGTCCATATAATACTTCAAAACCAGAAAATGAAGGCCATTCTGGTTCTGGTACATCTTGTGAATTGATGGTATATTGCACATGGAATCTCTCCCCTACCTCAACTACACTTGGTGCAGAAGCACGCAAGGTTTGTGCCTGAGTTGTAGTAATAAACGCAGGAAAGCAAAAGCTGATTACAAGCAATAAATATCTTAACATGGTTTGCGGATTATAATTTATAGTTACCAGTCTTTTTCAAGTTGCTGCTGAGCATTTTGGCGCACTAACTTCTTCTGTACTTTCTTCTCATCTTGCTGAGCAGAATTTAATAATTGTTCTGCAGTCTTTTTGTCCATCTGCCCCTTTTGAGGCTGAGGAGGTTGCTGATCGTTTGGATTATTTTTTTGTTTGTCTTGGTCTTTATTATCTTTGTTATCCTTCTTGTCCTTGTTGTCCTTGTTATTCTTCTTGTCCTTCTTGTCCTTATTATCTTTGTTGTCTTTCTTGTCCTTGTTGTCTTTCTTGTCCTTGTTGTCCTTATTATCCTTCTTGTCCTTATTATCTTTGTTGTCCTTGTTATTCTTCTTGTCCTTCTTGTCCTTATTATCCTTGTTATCCTTCTTGTCCTTATTATCTTTGTTGTCTTTCTTGTCCTTGATGTCTTTCTTGTCCTTGTTGTCTTTCTTGTCCTTGTTGTCCTTATTATCCTTGTTGTCCTTGTTATCCTTCTTGTCCTTATTATCTTTGTTGTCCTTGTTGTCCTTGTTGTCTTTCTTGTTGTCCTTATTATCCTTGTTGTCCTTGTTATTCTGATTATTCTGTTCAGGATCATTCTGAGTTTTCTTGAACATATACTGAGCCAAAGCTAAATTATACCTTGTAGCATTGTCATCAGGATTCAGACGCAGAGCACTCTTATAATTCTCTACCGCTGTGCCGAACAATTGATTAGCAGTGCCGTCTTGTATTTTCATCTTAGCCAGTCCGGAAGCATACATAACTTCTCCCATGTTGTGATAGACTTGTGCCCTCTTGAGTTTGTTGTGAGACGGAACTTTCAGAGCCTTCATATAAGACTGGTAAGCATCAGAGTCACGACCTTCCTGTAATTGAGCATTTGCCAAATTAAAATAAGCCTCCATACTCTTTTGCTTGTCCAACGACTTAGAATAAAATGTTTCGGCTTTCTGATATTGCTGATCTCTGTAATGATAGTTTCCTAAATGAATATTTTCTTTTGCAGTCTGAGCCTGAGCACTGAATGTAAATAATATGAGGATAATAATCATTGCAGTTTTGTTAGCTCTAAGACTCTTAATCTTAAATTTATTATAAAATAGGTTTTTCTTTTCCATCACACAAATTTCCGCAATCAAGACAATAAGCAAGAGAATAGCTACAGCCACGAACTGTTCGTCATATTCTGAATACATCGAAGAAACAAAGTCTTCTTTCTGCATCTTAGCAATTTCAGTTGCAAGCATAGCCTGTGCAATATCAGTTTGATCCACATGCATATACACACCATTGCCAGCCTGTGCGAGAGCCTTACCGGCAGCTTCATTAAGGTGGGTCATCACAGTATTGCCCGACCTGTCAATCTTATATTTCCCTGTACCCATCGGGATAGGTCCACCTTGAGAAGTACCTACACTAAGAACAAAAATTTTGATTCCACGTTTAGAAGCCTCTTTTGCTAAGTCCTCCGCACCTGGTTCGTTGTTTTCTGCATCGGTTATGAAGATAAGTGCCCTTCCTACATTTTTAGATTCGGATGAAGAAAAACCAGATATAGCTTTTTGAATAGCCTGGCTCATGTCAGTACCTTGTACTGATACAGTCTGAGGTGTGAGTTGTTCGAGGAACATCTTTGCCGACACTCCATCCTGAGTGAGAGGTAATAAGGTTACTGCATTTCCTGCAAAGGCAATTAACCCCATTCTGTCGTCATCAAGTTGATCAACCAATTTGCTGACTATCATCTTAGCTTTCTGCAAACGACTTGGAGCCACATCTTCACACAACATAGAATTTGACACATCAACAGCCACAATAGCTTCAATACCAGAATGCTTATATTCTTCTTTGCGAGTACCAAACTGTGGCCGTGCTAACATAAAAACAATCAATGCTAAAGCAAACATCAATAATGAGAATTTGATATGCATACGTTTAGCAGATACCTCAGGCATCAAAGCTGCAATGAGTTCATTATCTCCAAATTTCTTCAGATTGCGCATTCTTTTTCTGCGTAAAAAGATATATGCCAGCACCATCACTGGAATCAGTGACAACAAATATAAATATGTTGGATTTGCAAACCTAAACATCTTATGGTAAACGTTTTAAGACAAAAAGTCTTGTTATCAACTCAAGTAAGAACACAAAGAAAGCGAGTAAAGCAAAAGGCATGAACAATTCAGATCGTTTACTATATTGTTGCACCCGAAACTTAGTACGCTCCATTTGATCAATCTCATCATATATTTCAGCTAAAGCAGCATTGTTGGTAGCACGGAAATATTGTCCTCCCGTCTGTTGCGATATCTTATTCATTGTAGGTTCGTCAATCTCAACCGGCACCATTACCGTACCCGAGTAAGGTGCCTGCAGAGGATATGGAGCCATACCATTACGACCTATTCCGATAGTGTAAATACGCACATTTTGTTGTTTTGCAATTTCTGCTGCAGTAAGTGGAGAGATATTTCCTGCGTTATTTACACCGTCAGTAAGTAGGATTATTACTTTTGACTTGCTCTTACTCTCACGAAGTCGTAAAAGGGAGTTCATAATTCCGTCACCGATTGCAGTACCATCATCAATCACACCCTTTGCAGCCATTTCATCATCAGCACTACCATAGAGATTCATCAGTACGGCGTGGTCAGTAGTGAGAGGGCACTGGGTGTAAGCCTCGCCAGCAAAGAACGTAAGACCAATGTTGTCATTATGGCGTTTTTCGATAAATCGTTCTGCTAGTTGCTTTAATGCCACAACCCTGTTTGGTTTGAAGTCCTGCGCAAGCATACTGGTTGAAACATCAACAGAAAGCATGATATCAATACCCTCTACATCTTGGTCAGTCCAGGAATGCTTTGCCTGAGGACGTGCGAGGATTATGATGATAAGCACAAACAACACTACTCTCAACACAAAAGGCAGATGCAGTAACCTTAATCTTAATGACTGTCCTGCTACCTGATATTTCTCTGTACTTGGCATACTGAGAGAAGGTAATGACTTCTTATAGCGCATAATATACCATATAATATAAGGTATCAGTGCTAACAGCATTATAAAATAATATGGATTCTTGAAACTCATGCTACAATGTCATTAAAATTATTTTATAAGTGCAATATGCCAATGCTACTAATAAAGCGAGTGATATGACTGTCACTGTTATATTAAGTACTATCTTGGTTGTCTTAGAACGTTTTTCTTCTACTACTATTTCCGTAGGTTGAGGCTTGACGTCTTCCAGTTTTGTTTGGTTGATATAATCTACTGCTGTCAAAAGATTTCTGTCGTTTTCATTAAACTCAGTGACGTACTTAGCAAACTTCACTAAGTCGGCAGTCATAAACAATTCATGTAGTTCAGAAATTGCAGTCTTATCTTCTGTTTCTTCCAGATGACTGATAATTTCATCAGTAGTCATCTCCATTGCTTGGAATCCAAACCTCTCACTGATATATTGTCGGAGGGTATTGGTTAATTCTGTGTAATAGTATTTTGGATCGTTGCTTTTTGCCAATTCATCCTGTTTGATTTGTTCTATCTTCTGCATGGCAAGTTTGTGAGGTGCTATTCTTGGGCGCAACTTAATTCTACGTATGATTGGTTTGTTTTCTTTTATCCTAACTATTATATATGTTAGTATCAATGCCAGAATAGCTATCACGATAGACCAGTACATCAATGGTTTCCAATCTTCAAAGGAATATGCTGGATTCATTATTTCCTTAAATGGGAACAGGCTATCTACATGAGTGGTATCAATATCAAATGTAAGAACCTTGAGTGCTAAATTCTTTGAAAAATGTAATGTGGTATCTACTTTTATCTGCATTGGTGGCAGATAATATAGTGCTGTGTCAAACGATGTAATAATATATTTTCGACTCAACACGAGGCGTTTGCCTTCATTGATATATTCGGTATCTACATCAGAGCAATTTACTACCTCTACCCCAGGGACGATTTGTTGTAGTGAGTCATACTGAGGGAAGGTGACTTCTTTATCGGCATCCACACTGACGTGCAGTGTTAATCCTACATTTTGTCCGATGAATATCTGAGTAGAATCAAGTGTTGCATCAACTGTAATTTGTGCTCTACACTGTCCACAAGGGATAGATGCCACAACACATATATACAGTAACATCAATGCTATATGTAGTATTTTTTTCATCTTAACTACGTTTTTTAAACAATCCAATCAAGGCCTTCACATAGTCTTCATCAGTACGTATTGACACATTATCAATACCCGACATGGTGAACATCTGTCTCAATCTTGCCTGCATATTCTGCCACCACTGAGCATGAGCGCGTCGCACTCTTGCGGATGAGGAGTCTATATAAATATCCTCGCCTAATTCAGAATCACGCATCTTGATTATTCCAACATTTGGCAGTTCTTCCAATCTCTGGTCATAGAGTTGTATGGCAACCATATCGTGACGGCGATTTGATATAGTGAGTTCGTTGTGGAAGTCTTTGGTGTCTTCAAAATCACTCAACAAGAATACAGTACACCGTTTCTTTATGGCATTTGTCATAAACTCAATAGCCATTCCTATGTCTGTACGACGACTTTCTGGCTGAAAATTCAGTAGTTCACGAATAATGAGCAGGATGTGCTTTCGTCCTTTCTTGGGTGGTATGAATTTTTCTACTTTGTCTGAAAAGAATATCACACCTACCTTATCATTGTTTTGAATGGCAGAGAACGCAATCGTTGCAGCTATCTCGGCTGTCATCTGACGCTTAGTCTTGGAAATAGTTCCGAAATCCTGACTTCCTGATACGTCAACTAATAGCACTACGGTTAATTCGCGTTCTTCTTCATAAACCTTGACATAGGGTGTGCTGAATCGAGCTGTTACATTCCAGTCAATATCACGGATATCATCTCCGTACTGATATTCTCTGACTTCCGAGAATGCCATACCTCTTCCCTTGAAAGCAGAATGATACTCGCCTGCAAACACATTATTTGAGAGTCCGCGGGCTTTTATCTCTATCTTCCGTACTTGTTGTAATAGTTCCTCGTTCATCATTGTGGGCTTTCAACGATGGATTACTAATCTTTATGGCACTTCTACCTTGTTCAATATCTTGCTGATGATTTCTTCAGCACTGACATTGCTAGCCTCTGCCTCGTATGTAAGACCTATACGATGACGCAAGACGTCATAAGCAACGGCTCTGACATCTTCAGGAATGACATACCCTCTATGCTTAATAAATGCATAAGCACGAGAAGCCAAAGCAAGGTTGATGCTGGCACGTGGTGAACCTCCGAAGGCTATTAAACCCTTAATGTCACGGAGACCGTATTTCTCAGGGAAACGTGTTGCAAATACTATATCTGCTATATATTGTTCTATCTTTTCGTCAAGATATACATCGCATACAACCTTCTTGGCTGCTGTGATTTCTGCAACACTTACTACTGACTTGACTTGTATTGGTTCAGGTACAATATTCTGACGGATAATCTTCTTTTCTTCTTCTAATGTAGGATAGTCAATCATGACCTTCAACATGAAACGGTCAACTTGTGCCTCTGGTAATGGATAGGTTCCTTCTTGCTCTATCGGGTTCTCTGTAGCCAATACAAGGAATGGCTGAGGCAGAGCAAATGTGTTGTTGCTGATGGTTACTTGATGTTCCTGCATGGCTTCGAGTAATGCGCTCTGTACCTTTGCTGGTGCTCGGTTAATTTCATCTGCAAGTACGAAATTAGCAAATACCGGACCTTTCTTTGATTTAAACTGACCATCTTTCTGGTCGTAAATCATAGTACCTACGACGTCTGCTGGAAGAAGGTCGGGGGTGAACTGTATTCTGCTAAACTGAGCATCAATCAAAGATGCTAATGTTCTGATAGCTTTTGTCTTAGCCAAACCTGGTACACCTTCAAGCAGGACGTGTCCGTCTGACAATAAACCTATCAAGAGTGATTCAACTAGATGTTTCTGGCCTACGATGACCTGATCCATACCAGTCACGATATTTGTGATGAATGTGCTTTGTTGTTCAATCCGTGCATTCAACTCACGGATATCAAATGCGTTTGCCATATTATATTTGTATCTTTGTTTACGATGCAAATATACTAATTTATTCGCACTTTTATAGTATCAGAAGTTTTAAATAATCTAAAAAAACGCTATTATTTTTCAATTCTCATTTTTCAATTAGCTGAAGGCTCTTTCTGCCGTTCCAAATAAGTCAAAATCGTCTGAATCAACTATTCTAACGTAATAGAAATTGCCTACTTGCAGACGTTTTTCATTTACCGGAATAAGCACTTCTGGATCTACTTCTGGTGAATCAAATTCCGTTCTACCTACATAGTATTCACCCTCCTTGCGATCTATTATGACCTTTAGTGTCTGTCCTACCTTCTCGGCTTGTACTTCGGCTGATATTCCTTGCTGAATATCCATGAGTTCACTCAAACGTTCTTCCTTCTTTTTACGAGTCATTGAGTCTTTGTAAGTCTTTGCAGCATAGGTTCCGTCTTCTTCTGAATAGGCAAATGCACCCATACGCTCAAATCGTGCCCATTTCACAAATTCTTTCAATTCTTCATATTCACGTTTACCCTCGCCTGGAAAACCTACCATCAATGTAGTGCGCAAATGAATGCCTGGCACACGTTTTCGGATGGTCTCAATCAGTTTGTATGTCTTTTCCTTGTCGGTATGTCTGCGCATATTCTTCAACACCTTGGTGCTAATATGTTGCAAAGCTATGTCAAGATATTTGCATACGTTGTCTCTCTCACGCATTACATCCAGCAAATCCATCGGGAATTGTGAAGGATAGGCATAATGCAAACGTACCCACTCTACTCCCTTTACATCTGATATTCGACGTATCAATTCTGCTATATTCCGCTTCTTGTATATGTCCATACCATAGTATGTCAGTTCTTGGGCTATGACCTGAAATTCCTTCACGCCCTGACTTACCAGATATTCTACTTCACCAACTATGTCTTCTATCGTTCTGCTCTTATGTCTGCCTGTCATAATAGGTATGGCACAATAAGCACATGAACGATTACATCCCTCACTGATTTTCAAATATGCGTAGTGCTTAGGTGTCGTGATATGTCGTTGATGACATAGTTGCTTGTCTTTATCATCACCTCCTGTTAGTTCATCTATTATTCTGTTCCATTCAAACTTTCCAAAAAAAGCATCAACTTGGGGTATTTCTATCTTCAATTCTGCCATATAGCGTTGTGACAAGCACCCCATCACATATAGCCGTTCTATCTTGCCATTATCCTTTGCCTGAGCAAATTCCAAAATCATATTGATTGATTCTTCTTTTGCATCTTGAATAAAACCGCATGTGTTGATGATTACTATATTGCCTTGGGGTTCTTGAGGGTCATGATAAACTTGAAAACCTGCGTTTTCTAACATAGCCATCACCTTCTCAGAATCTACAAGGTTCTTGGAGCATCCTAACGTGATTAAGTCAACAGTCTTTTTCATCCAAATAAAGAATCTACAAATTCCTTTCTATTAAATGGTTGCAAATCGAGCATACCTTCACCTAATCCAATATATTTGACAGGAACCTTAAACTGATCACTTATACCAATTACAACTCCCCCCTTCGCTGTGCCGTCCAGTTTGGTTATTGCCATTGAAGTCACATCGGTGGCTGCAGTAAACTGACGTGCTTGTTCAAAGGCGTTCTGTCCAGTACTTCCGTCTAATACTAACAACACTTCATCTGGGGCTGTATCAACAACCTTTTTCATCACATTACGTATCTTGGTCAGTTCATTCATCAAACCCACTTTATTGTGTAGTCGGCCAGCTGTGTCAATTATAACTACGTCTGCTCCAGTGGCTACGGCATTACTTACGGTGTCATAAGCTACTGAGGCTGGGTCACTTCCCATCTGTTGTTTTACTACTGGTACTCCTACCCTTTCTCCCCATATACATAATTGTTCTACGGCGGCTGCCCTGAATGTATCGGCTGCTCCTAATACTACTTTATATCCACTCTCCTTAAATTGATATGCTAATTTTCCGATTGTGGTGGTTTTACCTACTCCATTCACTCCTACGACTAATATTACGTATGGTTTATGGCTCTTTGGTATTTCAAAACCTTCTGTATCTTCCGTATGGTTCTCGGTAAGCAATTTTGCTATCTCGTCTCGCAAAATCTCGTTCAGTTCTGCTGTATTTACATACTTATCCTTTGCTACTCGTTCCTCAATGTGTTCAATAATTTTGAGGGTGGTTTCCACACCAACATCACTGGTCATCAACACTTCTTCAAGATTGTCGAGTACCTCATCATCTACTTTTGACTTGCCTGAAATAGCTCGAGAGATTTTTTCAAATACTGAGCGTTTTGTCGTTTCCAGTCCTTTGTCGAGTGTTTCTTTCTTCTTTTCTTTATTAAATAATCCAAAAAATCCCATACTTACCTCTTTATACGTTTTCTTAGGTTTTAACAATACGCCTTCTTGACGTTTCACGATACGCCTTCTTGACGTTTCACGATAATGAAAAAGTCCTCATTTGCGAGGACTTTATCATTTATTTCTTTGCATAAGCAGCTGCATCGTCATTGAGAAGAACTTTCTCTTCAAACACATAAGCTCCAGTCTTTGGAGACTTAACCATCTTTATAACTTTTGTAAATGCGCGACCCTCTTTGTCGTGGAGAGAAGCGACCGCTTTCTTTGCCATATCTTAATTGTTTTACTTAATCTCCTTATGAATTGTCATCTTCTTAAGGATTGGGTTATACTTCTTAAGTTCCAGACGGTCTGGAGTATTCTTACGGTTCTTTGTTGTAATGTAACGTGATGTTCCTGGAAGTCCACTTTCCTTCATCTCTGTACATTCAAGAATCACTTGGATTCTATTACCTTTTTGTTTCTTTGCCATTGTTTAGTCCTCCTAAAAAATTTAAGCAATAATCTGGATATCTTCCCATTTGCAATAGCCTTTTGCTACAGCAATCTTCAAAGCTGCATCAAGACCTATGCGGTTAATTATGCGCAAACCATGTGCACTAACCTTTAGAGCAATCCAACAATCTTCTTCTACATAATAGAATTTCTTTACGAACAAGTTGACGTTGAAACGTCTTTTAGTTCTACGCAGTGAGTGTGATACATTATTACCAATCACTGCCTTCTTACCGGTAATTTGACAAATATTAGACATATCTTTTCTTTTTAGTTTTCTGCTTTATTTCTTGTCGGGATTTTTAAACAGCGTGCAAAGGTAAGATTTTTTTTTATTGTATGCAAATTTTTAGAACACAAATCATTCTATTTTTTATTTTTTCTCAATTATGGTCATGGTGTGTATATT
>JAGHSE010000133.1 GCA_018066015.1 Candidatus Colivivens equi | reverse complement strand
ATATAAATTTTCTTACTATTTATCATATTGACCATCAAAAATAATTATTGATGATAGATTGACGATTAATTCACGGAGATTGACGTCTCAACGACTGAAACAATTCCACCCACATATTCATCACTCTTTCCTTATCAAACTTCTTAACACTTTCCAGCGCACTTTTTGCAAATTTTCTGCGTTGTTCTTCCGAAGTCATCAATTCACGAAGCCTATCAGCATACGCATCAACATCACCGAATGTAACGACATATCCATCCACACCATTCTCGATGATATCATGCACACCTACATATTCAAAAGCCATCACAGGAATACTCTTCAACATTGCCTCAATAAGCACAATGCCGAAGCCTTCATATTCAGAAGTCAGACAAAGAATATCTGAGTTTTCAAGTTCAGAGGAAACGTCCTTCACACCACCTAGCAAAAGGAAACTATCCTTAATCCCTAATCTTTCAACCATCGACTCCAGTTCCTCCTTCAGCATTCCATCTCCCAAAACCTTCACCTGCCAATTAGGGAAATCCTTAGCTAATTTCGCCCATACCTCAATCATCAGATCAATTCTCTTCTGAGGCATCAGTCTCGCCAACATTATTATCTGATGTTTATCTCTCACAGAGCTCACAGATATTTTTTCCTCATTCTTTCCTAATTTGCGTTCTGGCATAAATTCTGTGCTATCTGTGAGTTCTGTGTGAGCCGTCTTTTCCGTGTGTGCACTAATCGACGAGAAATTCGGAATAACCACACAGTTCTTCGTGTTCCACTGTTCCCTATCCCCATTCGTGAGCACCACGAATTTATCATACCTACCATATATCCACCTGATGCTCCATCTATGCAGCCATCTTGAAAATGTTCCCATAAACTGCAGGTTAAACACCTCCAGTCCCTGCCTACTCTGGTGCATCTCAGTAATAATCAATGGTCTATATCTATTAATTTTTAACTTTTCACTTTTAACTTTTAATTTGATGAAGGGCAATATCCATGTCACCAGCGGGCAGTGTGCATTCACTATCACATCCGGTTTTTCCTGCACAATTATCTCGCGAGTCCTCTTCACTGCACCAAGTACTCCTTTCAGTCTTGTCAAAGCTCCTCCAGGCACAGTAGAGATATCTCCTCTCAATAATTTCACCTTCGGATCAATCGGATACGCAGGCACGACATCCAGTCTCTCAATATTACAAAGAGTCACATCATACCCATGAGCAACCAGCCAATTGATTTTTTCAATCACAATCTTGGCAAGTCCCCCAAGCATATTGATCTGTATAGTGAAATAAAGGAGTTTCATTTTTGCTTCTTCTTCAATCTATAATATTCCAAAGCTAATTTTGCCCAATAAAAAGGATTCCTTTGCTGACCACAAACTCTGGCATTCTCTCGATACACATCAAGCAATTTATAAGGATTGCTAGAAATTCCATTACCCCATTCATAGTCTGCCACAACTACATCTCTATAAACGAAGCTAACACTATTCTTCCACATTCTATACATCAGGTCATAATCCGAAGCAATACGATATGAAAGGTCATATTTCATCTTTCTAATCACCTCTCCCGGAAAAAGCACTGTCTGGTGACAAATTCCGACGCCTTTAAACTTCATTGATGTCTTGAAAAACTCATGAGGTTTTTCTACTACAACGCCATCCCAATATTTAACAGAAACATTGCCATAAACTATTGTGTTTTTATCGACATTGTCAAGAAACATCTTTTCAATAGCATCCACTGAGTGGAAGGTATCTCCAGAATTCATAAATATTACGAAATCTCCAGTCGATGCAGCAATGCCCTTATTCATGGCATCGTACACCCCCTTATCAGGTTCGCTTGTCCAATAAGAAATCTTATCTGCGTACTCCTTAATTACATCGACAGTTCTGTCTTTCGAACCTCCATCAATAATAATATACTCTATATTCTGATAGGTTTGCGACAATACTGATTGTATAGTCTTCTCTATGTGCTCGGCATCATTCCAGACTGCAGTAATAACTGTAACGGAATTTTTATTATTTATCTCCATTTCACTTACCAATTATCCATCTTAAATACTGTGTATTTACTATCTGTATCACAAATATACACGGTATAATCGAAGTAAGGAACAATCCACTCCATAAAATAGAGCCTATTCCCCATGATTCACAATAAGATATAATATATTGTCCAAACAAATGGATAAATGCAAAAATAAAAATTTCATGCGTAAGATATATTAGTAAAGAGTTACGACCCAGATATTCTATAATTGAAATACTCTTTACT
>JAGHSE010000139.1 GCA_018066015.1 Candidatus Colivivens equi | reverse complement strand
CCTGTAAAGGATGGAGAAAACATCGAAAGAGCTTCAAAAAAGTTCAAGAGAAAGTCTGAAAAGACTGGTGTTATCAAAGAAGTAAGAACACGTAAGCAGTTTGATAAGCCATCAGTGCTTAAACGTATCAAGATGCAACATGCTGTTTATGTAAATAAGCTCCATCAGGAAGAAGAACAATAATGTCTTTATGTGATGATTTTCTAGAATATCTAAAATCTGAACGCAATAAGTCTGATAATACTCTTAAGAGTTATGATGTCAGCTTGCGTCAGTTTGAAGATTTCTTTGAAAGTCTTGGAGAAGGACATACTTGGCAAACAGTCACGAGAGATGTAGTCCAGGAGTGGGTGATTTATCTCGTTGACAATCAGCATTATAATAATAGTTCTGTAAATGCTAGACTCAGCGCTTTAAGGACATTCTACCATTATCTAAAACGTGTAGGAATTGAAACTGCAAATCCGATGCAACTTATATCGGGTCCAAAGAAGGGTAAAGTCCTGCCTTCTTTTGTGAAAGAAAAGGAAATGGATGTACTCCTTGATTCTGAATTCCCTGACACTTTTGAAGGTATATTGGAAAAAACCGTGATAACAATGCTCTACATGACGGGCATGAGATGTTCGGAATTTCTGGCCTTGGAAGATAAGGATGTTGATTTCTACTCAAAACAGATAAAGGTGACCGGTAAAAGAAATAAGCAACGGCTTATACCTTTTGGTCAAGAATTGGAGGATTGTATAAAGCAATACATGCGAAAAAGAAATGCTACTGTACCTGAGGGTGCGCAGAAGTTTCTTGTGAACTCAAAAGGTAAGGCATTGACTTATTTTCGTCTATCAGGAATAGTCAAAGCAAACCTGACAAAGGTGACGACAATGCAAAAACGTTCACCACATGTACTGAGACATAGTTTTGCTACAACATTACTTAATAATCATGCTGATATAGTTTCCATCCAGCAATTGCTAGGACATGCGGATTTAAGCACAACTGAGGTTTATACGCATCTCTCCTTTGATGACTTGAATAATGCTTACAAGCAAGCTCATCCACGGGGCGATACAGATTCAACAACATAAAAAACTGAAAGATATGGAAGTTAAAGTAAATGCAATCAAATTTGACGCAGACGATAGATTGGTAGAATTTGTAGAGAAAAAAGCTAATAAACTGAGTAAACTCTGTGACGAAATAACAGAAATAGATGTTAAGTTGAAGGTTGAAAAACCTGCAGTAAATGGAAATCGTGAGGCTGCAATTACATTGGTTATGCCTAAGGAACAAATGTTTGCAGATAAAGTAGCAGATACTTTTGAAGAAGCAGTTACACAGGCATTGTTGGCATTGGAAAATCAAGTGAGCCGATACAAGGAAAAACAAAGAGGTAAGTAAAAAAGTAGAAAAAAACTTTCACATATAAAATTATTTGCCTAACTTTGCATCCGTTTCGCATAATTTAGCGAATTTGTGCGAAAAAAAGCCTCTTTAGCTCAGTTGGCCAGAGCACGTGATTTGTAATCTCGGGGTCGTTGGTTCGAATCCGACAAGAGGCTCTCGGACTGCAAAAGCAGTTGTAGATTGATAGTCTGAACACAAAAGAAGTGCGGGCATATTCCAGAGTGGCCAAATGGGGCAGACTGTAAATCTGCTGGTTTTCACCTTCGGTGGTTCGAATCCATCTGTGCCCACCACTAAATTGCTGTTATAGCTCAGTGGTAGAGCACTTCCTTGGTAAGGAAGAGGTCACGAGTTCAAATCTCGTTAACAGCTCACTGATTGGTCTGAACTAGTGTGATGATGAAGAGTGAAGTTGAAGAAAATAGAAATAGAAAACATTAAAACATACATTTATATAATTATTTCTTATAAGAAACTTTAAGCTATGGCAAAAGAAAAATTCGAACCTACCAAACCACACGTAAACATCGGTACAATCGGTCACGTTGACCACGGTAAGACAACTCTTACAGCAGCTATTACAACTGTACTTGCAAAAGCAGGTCTTTCAGAAGTAAAATCATTTGATCAGATTGACAACGCTCCAGAAGAAAAGGAACGTGGTATCACTATCAACACTGCACACGTTGAGTATGAGACAGCAAATCGTCACTATGCTCACGTTGACTGTCCTGGACACGCAGACTATGTAAAGAACATGGTAACTGGTGCTGCTCAGATGGACGGTGCTATCATCGTTTGTGCTGCAACTGATGGTCCTATGCCTCAGACTCGTGAGCACATCCTTCTCGCTCGTCAGGTAAACGTACCTCGCCTTGTTGTATTCTTGAACAAGTGTGATATGGTTGATGATGCAGAAATGCTTGACCTCGTTGAAATGGAAATGCGCGACCTTCTCGCACAGTATGAATTCGAAGATGATACTCCATTTATCCGTGGTTCTGCTCTTGGTGCACTCAATGGTGTTCCTGAGTGGGAAGATAAGGTTATGGAACTTATGAATGCATGTGATACATGGATTCAGGAACCAGAACGTGACCGCGATAAGCCATTCCTTATGCCTGTTGAAGACGTATTCTCTATCACTGGTCGTGGTACAGTTGCTACAGGTCGTATCGAAACTGGTATCGTTAAGGTTGGTGACCCTGTTCAGCTTCTCGGTCTTGGTGAAGATGCTAAGTCTGTTGTAACAGGTGTTGAAATGTTCCGTAAGATTCTTGACGAAGGTGAAGCTGGTGATAACGTAGGTCTTCTCCTCCGTGGTATTGACAAGAAAGACGTTAAACGTGGTATGGTAATCACTCACCCAGGAGCAATCACTCCTCACAAGGGCTTCAAGGCTTCTATCTATGTATTGAAGAAGGAAGAAGGTGGTCGACACACTACATTCAAGAACCTCTATCGTCGACAGTTCTATCTCTGTAAATTGGAGTGTACAGGTGAAATTGCTCTCCCTGAAGGAGTTGAAATGGTAATGCC
>JAGHSE010000053.1 GCA_018066015.1 Candidatus Colivivens equi | reverse complement strand
GCCTTATATATAATTAACAATATTTATTAACGGACCCTAACCCCAACCCTTTCCCTCATAGGGCAAGGGAGCAGAATGGGTCAAAAAACAACTAACAATTATGTTCAAAAAACTATTTTCTTTATTTGCAGCCCTGACGCTGAGCGCAGGACTATGGGCCGCGACTTATGGTTATTTCTACGAAGGTAATCTTCTGTATCACATCCAAGGTGGAGTGGTTTACATTTGTAACGGTTCTTCCGCTGAAGGTTTCTTCACAATACCTACAATTGCGACAGATGCTGACGATGGGAAGAGTTACAATGTTGTAGGTCTTGATGATGACGCTTTTCTTAATAATAGCGGATTAGAAACAATCGTTATTCCATCCTCTATTTCCTCTATCTCAAGTTCTGCTTTTTTTGGTTGTTCCCATTTAAAAGATGTATATGTCTCATGGACAACGAGTGTACCAGGTACAGCAAATACTCTATTTAAAGATGTTGATAGTGATTGTACTCTTCACATGCCTTATGGAACGGAGTCTTTATATTCCGGAGACGGTTGGAAGTCAATTGCGCATGCTGCATATCGTCCTATTGGAGATGTTATTGAGCAAGGTGACTATGAATATGTTGTAACAGGAACAGAGTTTGCTCCTACAGTTAAAGTCGCAAAATTCAATAACGATGGTACGGTATTTGATTTAAATATTCCGGCTCTTGTTTTAGATAATGGCACCGATTATGCAGTTACAAAAATTGCTGATGGACTCACGGAAGAAGAGGGTGTTTTCTATTTCAAAAATATATTCTTCGCTACCATCCCTGATAATGTACTTTCAATCGGAGATTATGCTTTTTATTTTAGTAATATATACACTGTTGATATTCCTAATTCTGTAAAAACTATTGGACGTAGAGCATTTGGTGTTACTACGATGTTACAGGAAGTTACTATTCCGACTTCTGTTAAAACAATAAAAGATGAAGCTTTCAATGGTTGCAATGCGGAAGATGTATATGTAAAATGGACAGATGCTGCTTCTATTCCGACAATCAGCACGTCCGTATTTGGTGGTAAAGAAAGTGATATTACTCTCCATGTACCTGACAACACCAAAAGTATCTATCAAAGCAAAAATGTATGGAAAAACTTTAACATTGTGGATTTAGCGGAAGTCAAAGCTGCTGCTGCACAACAAATCAATGAAAAGGTAAGCGAACTAACCGGTGATAATCCGATTTTGAATATTGCAACACAAGCTATTGCTGAAATCTATGCTGCCACTTCCGAAAAAGAAGTACAAGAAATATTAAACAAATATCTTGGTCTTCTTACAAATGCTATTGATGCTTACGATGAAGCCAAAGGTAGTGGTGCCGACCTTCCGACCGAAGGCGATTGCGGTCCTACAGTAATAATTACCAAGGACGATAAGACCCTCATACTCTACAACGTGGACGATGTGGAATACACAATCACGGAATGTGATCCTGTATAACCCATTAATCTTTAATCACACACGATTATGAAACGATTATATTTATTCAGCGCGATGTGCCTGCTGGCACTCGGTGCCCTTGCCGAATCGCAACCCAACGCGGTGCGCTTTGAGCAAAACAACGGCAAAGACTTTTATATGCTCAACGCTAAAGTTACTATGCCCGAGGCATATACGGGTACAACCATCTCCATTGATGGGCAGACCTACGACATTAGTGAGAACTCCGTTAAGACCTATTTCTGCGAGATTGGTACTTACACCCGCACCGTCAACGACGGCGATTTTGGTACACTCTGCCTGCCTTGGGCAAGTGTGAAACTTGAAGGCGGTATCTATTACGAGGTACTCGGAACGAAAGACCCCGAACAAGGTGTGGCTTTGGTTGAGTTAGGCGAAAGCGACAACCTCACAGCCGGTAAACCTTATGTATTCTTAGCAACCTCCGCGCAAATCAAAGTGACCTATAATCCCGAAACCGAAGTGGCAGAGGAAGTAGTGGGTAACAACATCATCGGTTCGTTTGACGGTTGCAATGTGCCCGAAGGCAAGTATATCATCGTTAACAACCTGCTCTACAAGACCGCTGACGCTACCAGTACTATTGCTGCCAACCGTGCGTACTTTGATGTAGATGCCATGGGTGTATATACACCAAGTCAAGCTCCCGGACGTAAAGTAGTCTTCATGGGTGGCAGAACAACGCCAACAGACCTTGAGACGGTTGACAATGCACAATGCACAATGCACAATGGCAAGTATATCTACAAAGGACGCTTCGTCTTTGTAAAAGATGGTAAGATGTATAATGCACTTGGCATGTAATTCGACAACACTAAACTTGTAAGAATATGAAAAAAGTATATATGAGTCCCTCTTGCGAGGATATTCAATTAGAGACCTTGATGGTTGATTTCCTTGGTGTTGCCAGCGTTAGTGGTGGCGAAGCTGCTACCGTTACCGGTGCTCAAGGAGCGTAAATGATTGAACGGGCAAAGCCCTAAATGAACGGCGACGAGCCGCCTAAACAAAAAAAGCGCATTTCGGTGCGCTTTTTTTGTGTTTTTGTATCTTGGGCAAGCTGCCTGCCGCTGTGCGGCATTCCCCCCAATGTACATGCCTCGTCTTTATTAAAATGCGCAAATAATTAGGGAACAAGACTTGTGTCTTTCATTATCCGTTTTTAGATAGTTCTGTATGTGCAAGCCCCTACGAACTACCTAAAATCGTATAAATATAGATTAAAAATCTATTTTGTGCCCTGATTATTTGCGTATTCCAAATTTTCGTTGTATATTTGTACTCAAATTTGGAATGGTATGAGAAAACATTTGTTATGTGGCATATTCTTCTGCTGAATATAGGAGTGCTTTATAG
>JAGHSE010000376.1 GCA_018066015.1 Candidatus Colivivens equi | reverse complement strand
CATATAACGTGGCAAAATTACAAAAAAATATACACTTTTCAACTATTTTTTCTAAAAAAAGCACTAATTTTGTTCCCCGTATGACGAAAAAAGAAAAATACTCCGCTTTTGTAACCCATTTTTCATTAGAAATGCCAGAAGCAAATACAGAGTTGGTCTATGCCAACCCTTTTCAACTTTTAATAGCAGTAATACTGTCCGCTCAATGTACAGACAAGAGAGTAAATCTCATAACGCCTCCTCTGTTCAATGCCTACCCTACCCCTTCAGACCTGGCACAAGCTACACCAGAAGACGTATTTGCCTTCATACATAGTGTAAGTTATCCCAACAACAAATCTCGTCATCTTGTAGGAATGGCAAAAATGCTTGTAGATAAATATTCAGGAACCGTCCCCGACAACTTAGATGACCTGATTCAACTACCAGGAGTTGGTCGCAAGACTGCAAATGTTATACAATCAGTAATCTTTGGCAAACCAACAATGGCAGTAGATACCCACGTTTTCCGTGTAAGCCACCGAATAGGATTAGTTTCCGCCCATTCTACTACTCCTTTATCAGTAGAGCGCGAACTTACGAAGTATCTACCTAAAGAAGTAATACCTCAAGCTCATCATTGGTTAATTCTGCATGGACGTTATGTTTGCACTGCCATTAATCCCAAATGTAGCAAATGCAAAATTAGTTCAATTTGCGAATACTATCAAAAGAATAAAGAAAACTGAATAAGTGATGATAAAAAAATAACTTGGTACAAAATGTTTGATAACTTGGCACGCATTTACTTTATCTTGTTGGCTATTTTGAAGCTGTTCCTCAGTCACATAGCCCGTTATGCTGGCTTTGCCAGCTTCGTCCTTATTTTGGGCTGAAGGCTCTCTCTCAACTCCAAAATATCTCAACAATCTAAAGCAAAATCGTACCAACTTATTATTTTATCATCACTAAATCCAGGAAGTTAATAATTAAAACTCTACACTTGGTGCTTTATCACTACCTTCTTCAGATTTAAAGTTGGCCTTAGTGTCAAATCCACTCATACTTGCTATGATATTTCCAGGAAAACGGCGAACACTGACATTATACTCCTTTACAGCCTCATTAAAGTCAGTACGACTTTTCTGGATACGGTTTTCTGTTCCTTCTAATTGAGTTTGCAGTTCCTGGAAATTCTCACTTGCCTTCAATTCAGGATAGTTTTCAGCTACGGCAATTAGTCTGCTCAAAGCAGAACCGACTTCACTTTGAGCTTGCTGAAATTTCTGCAAATCTTCTTCGGTCATATTTGTTGGGTCAATATTGATGCTTGTTGCCCTTGTTCGTGCCTCAGTTATTTCTTTGAAAGTATTTTCTTCGTGCTGAGCATAACCTTTTACTGTGTTGACCAAGTTTGGAATCAAATCAGCACGACGCTGGTATTGTGTTTCTACATTTGACCAAGCCTGAGAAACGACCTCGTCCTTATTTACCAAACCATTATACACTGAAATTCCCCAAATGACAGCTATAACTACTACAGCAATCAAAATTAATGTTCCTTTTTTCATATTGTTTAATATTAAAGTTTTGAAATCATCTATTACCATCTGCCAGTACTACCACCGCCCCCGAAACTACCACCGCCAAAACTACCACCAATTCGGCCTCCGCCACCAAATCCTCGCATTCCACCACCCATCATCATTCCTCCACCCAAACCTGCAGAACCTGAATCAATATCCATATACTCATCTTTCTCATATCCACAATTTTGGCACCTATAAGTCACAAGACGTTTTCTACGACTTACTCTAACAGATTTCACTGCCTTCATCTTTCTCTTCCCACATTTTGGACATTTTTTCACTGAAGCTAAGTATATCACAATGATTATGATTATAAAAATGATTGCGAAGGTTACCATAACATAAGTTGCCTCATCATCTTCATCATCACCAGACATAAAATCTTGTTTGAACCTCTCATCACCACGTATGTAACTATCTATTGAAGTCATTGTTGCCATAATTGCACCATCGTAGTCTTGTTCTTGCAAACGAGGAATCATCATTCTATTCTGGATTCTGCGACAAACGGCATCAGGCAAAGCTCCCTCAAGTCCACGACCTGTCAATATGGTATAGCTTCTGTCTTCTGTACATATCATAACAAAGAGTCCGTCATCACGACCTTTATGACCTATTCCATATTTATCAGCCACCTCTTGTCCAAAAGCATAAGGGTCATCACCTTCAATATGTTTTACAACTACGACGACACTCTGCACTCCAGTTTCAGTCTCCATACTTCTCAATAACACATCAAGACTATCTACTGTAACATTATTGAGTTCACCATCAGGATTTATTACATAGCGGTTTCTGTCCTGTAGATGTACCATAGGCAAATTGTCTGGAGTCCAATAAGTTTGACCCCACACATTCAGTGATATCACCAAAACATATATTATGAACAATAGCCGCTTCATATTGTCTTAGAAAACAATTAAGGTGTGTTCTACTTAATCTATTTTTCTATCCTTTCTCTTATTCCTTCAGGCAGAGCATTTTTATTAACCATCACATCAATAGTATTGGCAATAATAAAGTTTTTCGACATATACCATATTCCTTTATATTTGCCAGCCTTACCCCACGAATTTTTTACCATATAGTATTCCTTGCCATTCTGGTCCTTAGCTATTCCATAAATATGCATACGATGGTCGTAAGTCATTTCCCAACTATCAAAACGTTCCTGACGCTGTTCCTGAGTAGGTTCTATTTCTGGTATTTCACAGCCCAACGAATCAATTTTAACGCCCTTTTCAGCTTTGTCTAATTTCAGCCATTTTGCCATATCGCTTCCTGCCATTGAGGTAGTCTGTTTAGTATTGATAAAATAGGCAATACCAGTGCGTGTGAATCCATCTTCCGACACATCTCCACCCCATGCTACAGTATATCCCTTCATTATTGCGTCATCAATAATGCGTGTAAGATCATCTAAAGGAATATTGAGAGTTTGTGGATGACGCCAATTATTTGGTGCTTCAATGTCAAAATAGGTCCAAAATGGATGATGAGTAAAACTTGTGAACGACACATAATCATTCCAATTAAGTCCAAGACTTTCTGCAAATGTAAGCGGAGTATATTCTTTGCCTTCGTAATTAAATATTTTCGGGCATTCACCTAAATAGGCATCCAAAATACCTTGCAAGCCTACTTTCCAACGAGGTGAGAGTTTCTTTGCAGAATTATGTGATACAGCTGAAACGTATGGTTCCAAAAGGCTGAAGAACTCCCCAAAGTTGTTAAGCGAGTCGCCATAAAGACTTCCTGCTGCAGGCATTGCATCCTCTGGACAAATTCCATAGTTTTGCAAACAATAAAGTACATCGTAGGCACTTCCTCCCTGACCAAAATCACAATCACCATGATAACGTGTCACTTGCACTGCCCTATCAAAATAATCGTGATTTGCGACAAAGGCTTCACATAAGTCATATTCCTTGCCACCATTTCTAAGAATTTCACTTTCAAAAAATGACAATGAGGCATAATCCCAACAAGTACCACTATGGTTCTGGTCCTTGATACTACTTATCTTATTTTCCTTCACTACGGTGAATATAGGTGCATTCCCTTCCTTTTTAGTCTTCTTCGGATTAGCTGCAATGATATTGCACATACAACATAGCAAAAGTAAAGTTGCCAAGATATTCAGTCTTTTCATAAATATAAACATCTTAAGGTGGGTTCTATAAATTCATTTCTTGCGATTTTGACTTTTGTCTTCCTCCTTCGCACCTCGGCAATGCCAAGCAAGCTTGCAATTGCTCTCTGTTTGTCGTCGGTTAAGGTTTGTTCCGAGCAGATTGCTGTGAGGAAGGAGAGCCTTCGGCCCAAAATAAGGACGTAGCTGGCAAAGCCAGTGATGCGGGCATCATGACTGACTGAAAAGCAGCAAGATGCCGAAACAAAACCAAAAGGGCTGAAA
>JAGHSE010000345.1 GCA_018066015.1 Candidatus Colivivens equi | reverse complement strand
CAGTAAGCCACTCACAAGATATAATAGGAATTCGCAAGTGCAAAAATACAATAAAATATCCAAAATAGTATATAAAAAATAGAAAAATTACTCTGAAGGTTTTAAGGGACAAAAAGTTGTTATTTAGCAAAAATTACTTATCTTTGCAATTCACAAATCACAAATTGCTTTTTATATTAAACTCAAATGAAACGTATTGTACTTATTGCTATTCTTTTGTCGGTATTGATTGGGTCAATGGCGACACAGGGGGCTAAGGTGCCTGGTTCAAGGCTTGCTTCGCAAGCCGTTCCGAGGAGCTTCGCTCGTTCCAGGGGTGCTAACGTGCCTGTTCCTAAGGTTGGACTTGTATTGGGCGGTGGTGGCGCAAAGGGCGCTGCGGAAGTTGGTGTGCTGAAATATATTGAGGAGGCTGGAATTAAGATTGACTATATAGCGGGCACGAGTATTGGGTCTATTATTGGTGCCTTGTATAGTGTGGGGTACAGGAGTGACGACCTTGACTCTCTTTTTCATTCACAGGAGTGGGTGTCGTTGTTGGCTGATCGTGACGTAGAACATGCATCGAGCATTTTCAGCAAGCATGATAGTACGGTGTATGTTTTCGGGTTTCCGATTATTAAGCCTAAAATCAAGACTCCAAACCACAAGAGATCTTTGGGGCTGAGCAGGGGTGACAGTCTGGTGAGTTTGTTTACAAGAATGACCAAGCAGCGTGACAATATCAACTTCGGCAAACTCCCCATACCGTTTAGGTGTGTTGCTGTCAATATGAATAATTTTCAGGAAGTGGTGTTGAGCAGAGGCAATCTGCCATCATCAATGCGTGCCAGTATGGCAATCCCGGGGGTGTTTAAACCAGTAGAGATGGATAGTATGTTATTGGTGGATGGTGGTTTGCTCAACAATCTGCCTGTAGATGTGGTAAAGGAGATGGGTGCAGACATAGTGATAGCCATTGACCTTACTCAAAACAAGCATGAGGGCAGGAAGGAAAACGAGGATGGGAAAGATGGTTTCTTGTCGCATATTAGTAAGCTCATTTCGTGGGTGATAGAACGCCCTGACTTGGGTAAATATAACAAGAACGTGAGTATGGCTGACGTGTATATTAATCCAAAACTCAAGGGGTGTTCGGCTGCTGATTTCACTCAAAAGAAAATAGAATATATGATACAGCAGGGTGAGGAGGCAGGACGAGAGGCATTGCCTGAACTGAAAAAAATAAAACGTTTGCAACAAATGCAACCTTATGAGACTAATGAATATGCAGTAAACGTGAATGACGTGTTGCAGAGGAATGAAGGTTGGGGTGTGTCTTTGTGTTGGTGGGCTCGTATGTGTGGGGAATGGAGTGATGATAAGATAGACGAGATTGTAGATTGGTTGGTGAGTCCAGAGGGGCTGAACTATAACATATTCAGATATAATATAGGTGGAGGTGATGACCCAGAGAATCGTCATTGCCAGTTGCACCACATGGACAATGGCAAGGGGAGAAGAGCAGAAATGGAGGGGTTCAAAGTCTCAGCTGAGTCTGCATATGACTGGAGTCGCGATGCTGGTCAAAGAAAAATCATGTTGAAAATCAAAGAAAAACGACCAGATGCTATCTTTGAGGCTTTCAGTAATACACCTCCTTACTACATGACAGTGAGTGGGTGTTGTGCTGGCAATAAAAATGGTGGCAAGGATAATCTGCGACATGATTGTTATGAGGATTTTGCGAATTACCTGGTTGATGTGTGCAAACATTATCATGATGAGTATGGAATAGACTTCAAGACACTAGAACCATTTAATGAGGCTACAACCAATTTCTGGGGTGCAAATGGTAGTCAGGAAGGGTGTCATTTTGACAATGATTCACAGATAAAACTGATAAAGATATTACACCCAATACTGAAGGCGTCAGGACTCAAAACTGTAATTTCAGCTTCGGACGAAACTAATGTCCAGGGGTCAATTGGGACTTTTCGTGCTTATGCCGATGCTGGTATTCTTGATATGGTAGGGCAATGGAATACCCATACCTATGGTGCTGATTCTCGCAGCAGAAATATGTTGAGAACTTTGTGTAAGGATGCGGGCAAATGGTTGTGGATGAGTGAGACAGGAAGTGGGGGAAATGGTATTGATGGAAACTTGAAGATGACAAAACGACTCTTTGATGATATCAAAGGGTTGCAACCTGCAGCATGGATAGACTGGCAGTACATGGAGGAGAAGAACGACCAGTGGTGTTTTATTCGTGGTAATTTTGCTGATGCTACGTATTCAAAGGTAAAGAATTATTATGTACGACAGCAGGTGACAAGCCATATTCGTCAGGGGTATCAATTTGTGGGGAACGAATCTCAGAATACTTTGTCGGCCATAAGTGATGACGGGAAAGAACTGGTAGTAGTGTTCGTGAATACAGAATCTGAAAAAGTGGTGCATAAAGTAAGCATAAAGGGTGTGAACGCAAAGAAAATTGAATCTGTGTATCAGACTTCAGCCACATTGAATCATGCGAAAATACAGAAGGGGTATTCGTTGAAACGCAATTTGCTGGAAATAGAGTTGCCAGCGCAGTCAATCACGACAGTGACTATAAAGGGGAATTTTCAACGAACCGAATGCAGGGTCAAACTTGTTTGAACTATGCTGAGGTGAGGCAGAAAATGCAGGAACTTTACTTCATTATCTGTTGCGGATGATGACATAGATGATGACAGGTGCTCCTAGGAGAGGGGTGATTGCGTTGAGTGGTATTATGCCCGAAGAACCAGGAAGTATGCAGAGAAGGTTACAAAGTAGAGCTATTGCTGCACCTGTGAGTATTGTTGTAGGAAGGAGAGAATGATGATTGTCAGAGTGTGTTATTGCTCTGGCGATATGTGGTACAGCTAATCCTATGAAAGCAATTGGTCCGCAGAATGCAGTAGTAACGGCTGTGAGAATTCCTGTTGCAATAAGTAGAAGATTGCGAACCTTGCGTATGTTTATTCCAAGACTTTCAGCATACTGATGACCAAGTAGAAGTGCATTGAGTGGTTTTATGAGTAGTAATGCCATGACTAAGCCCAATATGCACACACTGGCAAAAAATGGTAATTGCCGTAATGAAACTCCTCCAAAATTACCCATACCCCAAATGACATAACTGTGAACCCCTTCTGCAGTCGAGAAAAAGTTAAGTAGCGAGATGACTGAAGAAGTGACATAGCCAATCATTATACCTATTATAAGAAGAATCAGGTTGTTGTGAATGAATGAAGAAAACATTAAAATTATTCCCATTACCATCAAAGAACCGATGAAGGCGCTGAGTATGATAGAGATAGTACCAGAAATAGCTAGAGTTCCAGCAGTGAGTGATCCACCAGTAGCGAGTAGAACAATTGCCACACCTAGATTTGCTCCGGAACTGATACCGAGAATAGATGGACCAGCCAAAGGATTAGCAAAGACAGTCTGTAGAATGAGTCCTGAAGTAGCTAGCGAAGCACCACAAAATAAGGCCGTAAATGCTTGAGGAATGCGCGACTCCAGGATAATATATGTCCAACTCTCCTTTTCACAATGATGACAGGTGAGGATTTTCCATGCGTCAGAAATTGGAATATGAACACTTCCAAATAATAAATTGAATAGGAATAATAATAC
>JAGHSE010000365.1 GCA_018066015.1 Candidatus Colivivens equi | reverse complement strand
TTACTTAATAAATAATCTTTGACAAATTTGGAAATGTGAAAGAATATATATAACTTTGCACCGGAATTAAGACGTGACTTGTCGGTATGATTCGTTTTGTGCGAAGTCCCTGCCCGCGAAGTACCACTCACATGAGTAAACCACAGCACGCATCCAGGGCAAATATAAAGCATCTCGTTTGAGATGCTTTTTTTGTTTTTACACCTCAAGTGCTGTAATGCAATACTGCACTTTTTCGTAAGTACGTCTTTTAATACCAACAGTCATTTTAACAATCCCAATTCCAACACAGTCATACTCCATAATCAACATTCTCTCAAACTGGTTTTGATTTTTACTTCCTTGCTTTGTCTTTGATACACTTTTCTTTTTTGCATTTGTCAAAATTGCATCTAACTGCAACACTGCCAACGTAGAATTATAACGCTTTGCAGCATGCCTACTCGTCTCTGTTATTGAAATCATCCTGATATTTATATACTCTCCTAAAGAAAGATTATATTTTCTCTGACTCGGATTTTGTTCTTTCCATTGTCTGTAAAAATCTCTTATTATTACAGAACGACGCTCTACATCTTCTGGAGAATCTCCAACAGGAATTTCATTTTGGTACATAATATTGAATTTAATAAGTTAAAAATGATTATCAGCCTACGTTATGGTGGACAATAAGCATGATAAAGTGTTTGATTTTTATCAGATACGTTAACTGACAGTGCAAAGGTATATATCTTTTTGTAGAATTCAAAATTTTAGGAGGTAAAAAGTGAATTAGGGAAGTATATAACACAAATTAGGAACGATTACCCGAACATGAGCTTTGCGAATAATTAGGAAAAAATAAATTTGACGCAGACATTTATCACTTTTATTATTCTTCACAGACAAGTAATTCGTTCCCAATTTTTTCCTAATTCACGTTCAAAAAAAAGTTGTTCCGAATTCATGTTCAAAAAATATCCTTGTTTGTGTTCATATTCATCATACTTTTGAAAGACTTCCGTGTACTATTCCAAAATTATTCAAAGATTTTGGGAATATAATCCAAAATTATTCGAAGATTTTTGGATTAGGATATATTTTCTATTATATTTGCACCCAAAATTTAAATACTTTTGACGTATGATACATCGAAAACTACAAGAGAATATTATAAATCTTCTCGGATCCAACAAAGCTATCGTAATAATGGGTGCACGTCAGGTTGGAAAGTCGACTCTGCTAAAGCAAATGCTTGGTAATGATGATAACGTACTTTGGATGAACGGTGACGATATTGATGTTCAGAACTTGTTCAAGGAGATGACTTCCTCAAGGCTCAAGGCTATTATTGGGAATAAACGCTTTGTAGTAATCGATGAAGCTCAACGCATTGAAGAAATCGGATTAAAACTGAAACTCATCACCGATCAGATTCCCAGCACCCAGGTATTGGCAAGTGGCAGCAGTAGTTTTGAACTTGGAAACAAAGTAAACGAATCATTAGCTGGAAGAAAGCGCGAGTTCAAACTCTTTCCTTTATCATTCTCGGAAATGGTAGAACATACCAACTTTCTTGAAGAGATGCGTATGATACCTCACCGCATGATCTACGGTTATTACCCTGAAGTGGTAAACAATCCTGGCGATGAAAAGAACGTATTGTACGAATTGACCAATAGCTATTTATACAAAGACGTATTGTCGATGGATGGAATCAGAAACGCCGAAAAACTCGTGAAACTTATAAAAGCATTAGCGTTGCAAATTGGTTCACAAGTAAGCTATAATGAAGTTGGTCAGCTGATCGACCTCGATCCAAAAACAGTCGAAAGATATGTTGATATTCTGGAAAAATCTTATATAATATTCCGATTAGGAAGCTTCGCCCGCAATATCAGAAATGAATTGAAGGCTAGCCGTAAAATTTTCTTCTGGGATCTGGGCATAAGAAATGCTGTAATCGGAAATATGGCTCAAGTTGAAAACCGCACAGACACCGGTGAACTATGGGAAAACTTCCTTATCGCTGAACGTCTAAAAAAGAATAGTTATAAAACGTCGTTTGCTCAATCTTGGTTTTGGAGAACTCAAAGTCAAAAAGAAATTGACTATCTGGAAGATGAGGATGGTATTTTGCACGCCTTCGAATTCAAATGGAACGACAAGAAAGCTAATGCCAAATGTCCTGAGATTTTCACAAAAGCATACGAAAACTCAACATTCAAAGTTATTACTCCAAAAAATATTGATGAGTTTCTTTTAGGTTAGTTTCACCATCTGTCCCCACGTTTTAAGGCGGAGTTTTATTTTCGTGCGATTTCTGTTACTTTTTATGCGATTTTTTAATTTGTTTTGTATAAAAATTTGGGAATTAACGAAAAAAGTAGTATATTTGCAGCGTAGTTAAGCTACAAGACATAGATTGTATGAAGTCCGTCAAGGGCTAATCATATATGATCGTCCAGCCGAAGAAGTTATTTGGTCATTTCTACTTCGCTATTTGGGGCGGTCTGCACAGACTTGTGTGTCGGTGTGGATTATTGCGTCAAATAGCAGAAAAAGAAATGACCATTATTTTTCGATAGGCACAGTAAACGGCGCCACGCCTTATGAAGCACCGATACACTTTTTTGTTACTATATTTACTAAATATACACAATGGAACAGTTAAACACCAAAGATGCGCACAAGGTATTCATGGCTTTCTGCATCAAGCACCCAGAGACTCTCAGACTCTTCGATGTTATGAGAGAGAATTTCGCGGAGATATTCCCTTATCTTGAGGCTACTCCTTCCCCAGAAGAGTGTATTGAGTCGGTCACGAAAGAGCGCTCGATCGAGGAATGGAAGAAGTCGGCAGATAAGATCTGCGACACTCTGAAATTTATCATCAATCCAGATGATTGTGTGAAACTTAACGAGTTCATGTGCAAGGTAGTGGAACTGCCGAATGCATACTCTCATTTCAAGCCTCGCGACAATGGTGAGAAGGAGTATTTCAACCGTAAGACTTTTGCGGAATGCCTGTGTTGCCCGATCGATGAATACATGCTTTTCGAGGGTCGCACCTGCTGTAATCGTCCGATGTCCAAGCGGTCACTGGGTAAGCTCGCATTCGGATATGATCACATCTACGAGAAGCTGAGTGACTCGCGTAAGATCTTCGCAAATGACAGTACTTCTGAGAGCAGTTTCATCAGTATGTTCACCCATCGCGAGAATGAGTCCGTCTGGACAAAATCCCTGAAATCTCTTGCCAAACAGTTGTTCAGTTCCGAGTGCCAGTGTCACTAATCTTAGGGAAATGCGTAGGGATGCTTTAGGGTTTACCTACGCATTCAGATTATTTACCTAAACCCATTTACCCACGTTTATTTTTGTCAACTTTGCAGCGTCAGATCGTAAAAAAGATTTGTCGCTGTTTTTGTAAACACAAATTAAGGACTATATGTAACACAAATTAGGACGGTGAAATATGTAACACGAATTAGGAACGAATTAGGAAAAAATTAATTCGACAGCGTAGAAGAAGAACAATAATAAATACTTGCGTCAAAAAATTCGTTCCCAATTCGTTCCTAATTCACGTTCATAAAAACTCATAATTCATGTTCTTAAAACTTCTAATTTACGTTCATAAAAAATGATTTATGTCTTTGAGAGAATTTGATGAACTGGAAGAGCAGAAGCTCACACGAGAGAATAAATGGTGGTGGATCCTGAAGCTGATCACCACAGTGCTTACTGCCGTTTTAACAACTTTGGGTGTAACAAGCTGCGTGTATGCTTAATGTCAAATGGTTAGTGATTCATTGTTCTGCGACAAAACTGTCGCAGAACTTTACCGTCGAGAAACTGCGTCGATGTCATGTAGTGGGCAACGGGTGGAGTGATATCGGATATCACTATTACATTCGTGCCGACGGTTAGTTGATTGTATGCCGCCCGGAAGATCAGGTCGGAGCGCATGTCAAGGGATTCAACCAGGAGTCGATCGGCATTTGTTACGAGGGAGGTATTGCTGAGGATGGTAAGCACGAGGATACCCGCACTGCCGAACAGGTCGTGACTATGCACCACCTGCTGGTCGAACTGAAAAAGAAATACCCGGGGGCCAGGATTGTCGGCCACCGGGATCTATTGAAAGTTCGTAGTAAAGACTGTCCGTGCTTTGACGCAATCAGATACTATAAGTAT
>JAGHSE010000096.1 GCA_018066015.1 Candidatus Colivivens equi | reverse complement strand
ACTGAACATGTCCGCCAGACAGCATACTTCAGCTATGAAGATGCAAAAGAAAAAATGGCACAGTGGATAGATTTTTACAACAATGAACGGCTTCACGGCGCACTTCTTTATCTAACTCCAGAGGATTATTTTGCAGGAAGAAAAGAAGAAAGACTTGCAGACAGAAAAAATAAACTCTATAATGCAGATATAAAAAGAAAAGCTTACTGGTTAGCACAACAAGCTTAAACCACCTTATTAGCTTTTACAAAAAAGTCCAAGTTCACTTTGGGCAGAACACTTAAAAGGCCGTTTGTATTACTTACTACCCTTAAAAGGGTCTTCGTATTCTTTTTCAGTAACCTTATCCATTGCTATATCGTGAGCTTCCTGTTCTCGGATATATTTTTTTATTGTAGCTTCATTTAAGCCTACCGTACTAACATAATATCCTTCTGACCAGAAATGGCGGTTCCCAAACTTATATTTCAGATTCGCATGTTTATCAAATATCATCAGGCTACTTTTGCCTTTCAAATATCCCATAAATTGCGACACACTGTATTTTGGCGGTATACTTACAAGCATGTGTATATGGTCGGGCATCAAATGTCCTTCCAATATTTCCACACCTTTGTAATTACACAATTGCCGCAATATCTGTCCAATACTTTCTTTGTACTGCCCATATATTGCTTTTCTTCTGTACTTCGGTGTAAACACAATGTGGTATTTACACAACCATTTTGTATGACTCAGCGAGTCCCTTATATTTGCCATCTAGCTTTCCTCCTTGGTGTAATGCAATAGACTTGAACAATCTTATTGTACACCTCCGGGGAAAGCTTTTTTTGCTATAAGCTTTGGCCCACCACCCGCATAGCAGGTGGTTTATTGTGAAAATATTCCGCTTCGCTTCATATTTTCACGGGCTCACGAGCCCTAACAAAAAGGCGGCCGTTCCCGGCCGCCAAACATGGTTGGAATTGGATTTATGTCAAAGAACCACAAAGTGGTTAATTGGTACCATAGTTACATTATCCCGCCACTCCCGCCCATCAGGAGTTTCGTACATAATTTCTGACAACACTTTAGAATGAGTATGTCCATTTTACAGGGAAACAGATGCCCGTTGTTTCCTTAGAGAAAGCCATATCAAGTCCAACTGATACTGTGTTGTTTCCGAATGTGAAATCAACTGCAGGATTAATTCCGAATAAAGGATCTGCAGCAGCGTCTGAGGTATCTGCTCTTACTGAACCTGCAAGAGAAACAGAAATCATATCATTGATTCCAACTCCTACAGAAAGAGCTGCATACTGGTCATATTCTGCATCGTCTTTTTCTGCTCCAAAGTCACCTGCATATTCTGCAGCAATTTCAAAAGCATCGTTATTCCATTCAACTACAGCTGTAAGAAGTTTTTTGGCTGCAATCGGGAGGTCGCCCGAAAGAGATTCCATTGCCGCATCAAGATTTTCATACATTGAAAAGCCGAGTCCAAGATTCATATCAAATCCGTCTACAACTGAACCTAAGTTGAATGTTCCGAAAACACCCATAGAACGGATTTCATCGTTCAGACAGTTCTGAACACCTGCAGCTGCAGTGAACATATCACCGTAAGCATAAGCAACTCCAAAGTTCAGAGGCAGTTTGTCTCCGAATACGGCAGGCATTGGAACAGAAGATGTAAGTCTGAGCCCTTCAATAGGACGGAGACACACTGTAAATCCATTTGAACCGATATCAGCACCAGGGATATCTTCGTCAAAGATTGGAAGGTTTCCGCCGTCAACAAAAATGTAATCGTGGAAACCAAGAGTTACCATTTCTACCGGGCGGAATTCAAGGTAACCGTCAAGGGAAACTCCAGCGCCTTCTTTTCCAAGATAAAGGTCCTTCTTTTCATCATCTGTTTCAGCCAGATCGAACTCAACTTCCAGCTTAAAGTCTACCTTTTCTGATTTATATTCTGCAGAAACCTTTTCCGTTATTCCTGCAAAAGCCTTTTCTGTTTCATCACCGTTTTTTTCTACTGAAACGATATCAGACGAAACTTCGTTTTCAAATGCAAATTCTTCTGCAAAGGCAGAACCCATAATCATAGATGCTGCAGCGGCTACAGCAATAACTTTTGATACTTTCATTATTTTATCCTTTCTATTATTTATGTTAGTTTCAACTAACTTATAGACTCTAAAAATAGCCGTCCTCAGAAACCGGCTTGTTATTTTTCAGCAGGAATGCTTATGACAGTTTCCGCAATACGGGCATCCTGTACATTTTCCCCTGGCCTTATTTTTTACAATTGAAATTATTGCGATTGTTACTGCAGTCACAATTACTGCAAGAACTATTCCTGTTGCCATAAGCACCTCCATCTGTTGTCATTTTATTTTGAATATTCTTTCTTGATTTTCATTTTAGCATTAATGCACAACCATACACAAACTGCGGCAAATGCAAGCGTAAAAATCAGGCCGCCAATAAAGCCGGGACCAAAGCTTCCTGTAGTGAACAGATTTCCGAACTGGAACACCAGGAATCCTACGATAAAGCCTGTGCTGAGCATATATGCTACCCCACCCCAGAACCACTTCTTTGACTTCATTTCAGATCTCATAGCACCAAGAGCTGCGAAGCAAGGTGGTGTGTAAAGATTGAACATCAGGTATGCAAGAGCAGCAACTTTTGTAATTCCCATAATCATGGCAACTTCACTGCCCGCTCCTTCCATCATTTCAAGTTCTTCTGTATCAATGAAGTTTGTAATTGCAAATACTGTAGCCAGTGTACCGACTACGTTTTCTTTTGCAATAAAACCTGTAATTGCGGCGGCGGCAAGCTGCCAGCAGGCAACACCCACAACAGGAACCAGGAGAACTGCAAATGGCGAAGCAATCAATGCGAGAATTGAGTCTGCTCCGTCTTCTGCAGCTTCCTGGAATGTTGGAGTGAAGGTAGCCATAATCTGAACGATAGTATTACACAGCAGAATAATCGTTCCGGCTTTTACGATATAAGCCTTACCGCGTTCAAGCATTGACTTACATGCAAACTTCAGGCCCGGTCTTTTGTATTCTGGAAGTTCGATGATAAAGAAATTCTTTCTGAACTTTGCACCGTTGATGGCTTTGATAAGGAATGCGCCAAGGAGGATAAGGCCGATTCCCACAAAGTACATAACAGGTCCAACCCAGGTGCTTTCAGGGAAGAATGCACCTGCGAAAAGAGCGATTACAGGAAGCTTTGCACCGCAAGGCATGAATGTACACAGCATAGCTGTAGTACGGCGTTCACGTTCATTTTTGATTGTACGGCAGGCCATAATGGCAGGAACACCACATCCTGTTCCGATTACCATAGGAATAATTGATTTTCCGGAAAGCCCTACACGTTTGAAAATCGGGTCCAGAACAACTGTTGCACGGGCCATGTATCCGCAGTCTTCAAGAAGAGCAATCAGGAAGTACATGATCATAACAAGAGGCAGGAATCCTACAACGGCTCCAACACCACCGATAATACCGTCCGCAAGGATTGCCGTAAGGATCGGATTTGCATCTTCAAGTTTGCCTGCAACGAATCCCTGGAATGCTTCAATCCAGCCGGCCAGAAGTTCAGAAAGCCATGTTCCAAGCGTTGACTGCGAAATAAAGAAAACCAGCCACATAACGGCTGCAAAAATAACCAGTCCGAGAACCGGATGTGTCAGAACTTTATCAAGTTTGTCTGAAAAATCGGCTTTTTGTACTGCATTTGTCGGTACATTTTTTGTTTCTACAGCAGAAACAACGCCCTTTACGAACTCAAAGCGCATTCTGTCGGCTTCTTCTACTGCTTTTCGGTCAGTAACATCAATTTCATACTGGTCGTACGGAGCTTTCTGCACTTTTGTATTACTTTTTGCGGAAACTACGGCAGAAATCACTTCTTTCAGGCCGTTTTTTGAAGTTGCAGAAGTTTTTATTACAGGACAGCAGAGTTTGTCCGAAAGAAGCTTTTCGTCAATAAGTGTCTTTTTCTTTTCGTTGATATCGCTTTTATTCAGGGCCACTACTACCGGAATCCCAAGTTCCAGAAGCTGGGTTGTGAAAAACAGGGAGCGGCTGAGATTAGTAGCATCAACAATATTGATAATGGCATCCGGTTTTTCGTTTTTAACATATCCCGAAGTGATGCTTTCTTCACTTGTAAAAGGTGACATTGAATAAGCTCCCGGAAGATCAACGGCTACAAGCCCCTTTTCCCCTCCGGCAAACTCAGCCTTGATTTCATATTCTTTTTTGTCGACTGTTACGCCGGCCCAGTTTCCTACATGTTCGTTACGCCCTGTAAGAGCATTGAACATGGTCGTCTTTCCGGAGTTCGGATTTCCGGTAAGTGCAATTCTCATTTTTTCTATCCTCACTTTTATGTTAGCTTAAACTAACTCTTTATGCATAAAAAAACAGGGGGTGGAAAACCCGCCTGCAGCTGCAGGATTACGCAGCCTCTACTTCGATTATCTGTGCCAGAGCCGTATCAATATTGTACTTTGCGTCTTTTACACCGATTGTACAGCTGTTCTTTTTTCTGGAAATAAGGGAAATCTTCTCACCTGAATAACAGCCAAGAGTAAAAAGAAAAGACGTGAATTCTTCATCATCTGTTGAGATGCTGGTAATTATGTAGTCGTTTTCCGAAAGTGCTTCTGATAAAGGCATATAAACTCCAAATAAAGTTAGTTATCACTTACTAACAAGGTTAATATACACTAACTTTTTGTTAGTGTCAACTAATCTGTTGAAATTTAATGCATTTGTTTTCCAGGGGTCGGAATTTCAGAATTTCCGGTTCTTTCCGAACATGCGCACAATAAGAGGAATAATCATAAGGATCCAGACTGCAGGTTCGCACAGAATAATTGCCCAGTACCCCAGTTTTGGAGCAAAAAGCATGGCTACAATCACCTTTCCTGCCAGTTCAATGAAGCTTGAAACCAGCGGTGTTCTGCGGTCTCCAAAGCCCTGCATACTGTTTCTGAGAATGCTGATTCCGGCTACCAGAATGTAAAGGCTGCCGTTTACGTAAAGATATGTTCGTGCCGTATTTATGATTTCAGCATCTGTTGTAGCGGTGAGTGCCCTGATGAACACCGGAGCAAACAGAAGAACCATGGAAAAAGCAAAGACCCACCACCCGCAGCAGGCCAGGAATGAAGATTTCATTCCCTTTTTGATACGGTCCTTTAGCCCTGCCCCCAGATTCTGGCCGCAGTATGTGGCAAGCGCAGTACCGAAAACAAAGAACGGAGTCATACAATCTGGCCGATTTCCGGGCAGCAATATGGGCAACGATTATGTTCTGGCCAAAGGTGTTGATAGAAGTCTGAAGTGCCACCGAACCGAACTGAACAAAGGAAACCATAACCGACATTGAAAAGCCGGAAGACATGAGCTCACGGAAAATGTCCGGTACGAACGTAAAATCATCGCGGGAAAGCTTAAGTCCCGGATGCTTTTTCTGCATGTAGACAAAACAGGCCAGTGCCGAAAGAATCTGGGAAATTACGGTAGCATAGGCTGCTCCCGAGATTCCAAGAGTGGTTTTTGAAACCAGAAGATAGTCCAGGAAACCGTTCACCACATTG
>JAGHSE010000088.1 GCA_018066015.1 Candidatus Colivivens equi | reverse complement strand
AATTAAGATGGACAATAAAATATCAAATATAGATGGCATGAATAGTGTGGAGCGAATAATAAAGCGTATCCTTGATATAATGGGTGCGTTTGTTGGTTTAATTCTTTTCTCCCCATTATTTCTCATTATTTATTTACAAATTAAAATGCAAGGAGATGGACCTGCTATTTTCTCACAAGAGAGAATTGGTAAGGGTGGTAAGTCTTTCCTAATTTATAAATTTCGTACAATGGTTGTCGATGCTGAGGCAGAAGGTGCCATGTTAGCTAAAGAGGATGATAGTCGATTGACTAATGTTGGACGTTTTCTTAGAGAACATCATTTAGATGAATTGCCTCAATTGTGGAATGTTTTGATTGGTGACATGTCTTTTGTAGGTTATCGCCCTGAACGAAAAGTCTTTATTGATCAAATCATGGAGCATAATAGCGATTATAAACTATTATATGTAAGTCGCCCAGGAGTTACTTCATATGCAACATTATATAACGGATATACGGATACCATGGATAAAATGTTACGTCGATTGGATTATGATTTAGAATATCTGAGAAGACGCTCTTTAATACTTGATGCCCAAATTCTATTTAAGACTTTTACCTCTATTGTAGGAGGAAAAGTGTTTTAATTAAATTGCTTAGATAATATGACAAGAAAATTTATATTGATTTTATCATTTGCATTGTTGTCACAAGTGGTCTTTGCACAGACAATGTCTGATGACCAAGTAATTAGATTTGTACAAGAACAACAGGCAAAAGGAGCTGACCAAAAAACTATTGTCTCAAAACTTTTGCAAAAAGGAGTAACAACTGATCAGCTTAGACGAATACGCAAGAAATATGATGCAGAGAAGGAACAGCTTGGTGCTTCTGATTTGACAGATAAAAATAAAGGCGTCTCTCGCGCTCGCAAAGATCAAGACCGTCAGGTGTCTGGAGAGAAGGTCCAGATGCAGCAGAATTATATGGTTCGCTCTCAATTCCGAAATACAAATAGAAATTTTGGAACAATTGATGAGCGTCGTCAGGCATTAGATGATGAGATTGGATTTATGGATATTGATTCCCTCATCTATTACCAAAATTATTTTAAGGATGAAAAGCAAGTGTTTGGTCGTAATATTTTTAACAACCAGATGCTCACGTTTCAACCTAACATGAATATTGCAACCCCTGCAAATTACCGTCTTGGTGCGGGTGACAATGTCATTATTGATGTTTGGGGATCATCCCAGGAAACTTTTGAAGGTGAAATATCTCCTGATGGTACTATCGTGATTGAGGGAGTTGGTCCTATTACTCTTGCAGGTATGAGTGTTAGTCAGGCAAATGCTGCGGTAAAGAGTAGGTTGGGACGTTATTATTCTGACTGTTCTGTAAATCTTACTGTTGGCAATACTCGAACCATACAGGTTCAGGTGATGGGTGAAGTTAACGTTCCAGGTACCTACTCGTTAAGTTCGTTGTCGTCAGCATTTAATGCACTTTATGCAGCTGGTGGTATCAATGACATAGGTACTTTGCGAAATATTAAGGTTTATCGTAGCGGAAGATGCATAGCAGTTATTGACGTTTATGACTACATACTTAATGGTAACGTTAAGGGTGACGTTCGTTTGAACGATAATGATATTATTGTTGTTGGTCCTTATGAATGTTTGGTAGATATACGTGGTAAAGTAAAGCGTCCGATGTTCTATGAGATGAAACCTAATGAGAGTGTGAAGACAATTCTTTCATATTCGGGTAATTTCACAGGTGACGCATACAAGAAGAATATACGTCTTGTACGTAAAAATGGTGCAGAGTATTCAATTCATACAATAGGCGAATTTGATTGGGGTAATTTCAAACTCAACGATGGCGATTCCATTTATGTTGATAGCGTAGTTGCCCGATATTCAAATATGGTTGAAGTAAGAGGAGCTGTTTTCCATCCTGGTAAGTATCAAGTTGATGGAACTATAAATACCATCCGTGAACTTATAAAAGCAGCAGAAGGATTACGTGAAGATGCTTTTACTAATCGTGCTGTTATGCATCGTGAAAAGGATGATAAAACACTTGAAGTTCTGTCAATTGATATCATGGGAATTATGAATGGTTCCGTTGCTGATATTCCATTAAAGAAAAACGATGTTTTATACATTCCTAGTAAATTGGACATGAAGGGTGAACAGACCTTAAAAATCAGTGGTGAAGTTCGTTACCCAGGAGAATACGTCTATGCTGATAATACAACCCTAGAAGATATTGTGCTTCAGGCAGGTGGTTTGACCGAGGCTGCTTCTACTGTTAAAGTTGATGTGTTCCGTCGTATCAATGACCCAAAGGCCATGAAAGATGATAATGAATTGTTGAAAACATTCTCTTTTGCTTTGAAGGATGGTTTTGTCGTTGATGGTGAGAAAGGTTTTGTTCTTGAACCATTTGATGAGGTTGTTGTTCGTAAGAGTCCAACATATTCAGAGCAGCAGAATGTTTCAATAACGGGAGCAGTCAATTTTGCAGGAACTTATTCAATGACAAACAAGAACTATACACTTAGTGATCTTGTAGAAGCTGCCGGAGGTGTTAGTACCCTTGCCTATATAAAAGGCGCAAAACTTGAACGAGTTATGACTGTTGATGAAAGAGCGCAGGTTGAAGCCACACTTCGTACACAGCAGATTGCTCTTTACGAAGAGGCTATGCAGTCAACAGACAAGAATTTCGATCTCAATCGTGCAGATTCTCTCCTCCAAATGAAACTTGATATTGGTTATACTTACCCAGTGGCTATTGACCTTGAGTCTGCCATGACAAATAAGAAAGGCGCAGATGACCTTGTATTACGTGAGGGAGATCGTCTTGTTATTCCGCAATATTCAAATACCGTAAAGATAAGTGGTGATGTAATGTACCCAATCACTATGAATTACGAAAAAGGTAGATCTCTTGGTTATTACATTAGGCGTGCAGGTGGTTATGGAGATAACGCGAGAAAAAGCCGAGTGTATGCTATTTATTTGAATGGTTCAGTTAAGCAGATAAGCCATTACAGCAGTAAAGATATTGAACCTGGATGCCAGATTGTTGTTCCTAGCAAGAAGCAGAAGAATAAGATGTCAACTGCTGAGGTGTTGAGTATAGGTTCTTCTTCAGCATCAATTGCTGCTGTAGTTGCAACTATTGCAAACTTGCTTAAGAAATAATATTGTATTAATCAGTTTAATTGGTTACTTATGAAACAAGAAGACAATGAAATCATAGAAACAGTTGAAACTGTAGAGATAGAAGAAAGAAAGCTTGACATTAAAACTGTTATCTCTTTACTTTTGCAAAAGAAAAAGCAGTTTGTCTATGGAGTAGTCATTGCTTTTGTATTGAGTTGTATCTGGATTCTTCCTCAACCACGATATTATGTGACAACAGTTACATTGGCACCAGAACATGGTGAAAATACAACAGGAAGCGCAATTGGTTCAATAGCATCTTCATTTGGTTTTGATTTAGGTAATACGGCTTCAAATGATGCTATCTATCCTATGCTTTATCCTGATGTAATTCAGTCTAGTGATTTTCTTATTGGTTTGTTTGATATTAAAGTCAATTCAATTGACGGCGCAATCAAGGATATGAGATATTATGATTATCTTGCATTTAATCAGAAACAAAGTTTTTGGATGGTGCCAATCAATACTGTTAAAAATGTTATAGAGAATTTGCTTAGTCATAATAATTACGAATCATCCAATGACAAAGAGCACAAGGTTGACCCTTTCCGTTTGAATAAGCGTGAGTATAATGTTATAATGAATCTTCAAAATATTTTAGAATGTAATTATGATTTAAAGACCGAAGTTATTACTCTTACTTTGCAGGATCAAGATCCACTTATTTGTGCAACTGTTATTGATTCTGTCCGTAACAGACTTCAGAATTATATAATCGAATATCGTACGTCAAAAGTTAGGATCGATGCAGAATATTATGAGAAAATGACTAACAAAGCATCTCTTGAGTATGATTTAGCCGCAGAAGAATATGCAAAATATTGTGATTCGCACAATAATCTTATACTTCAGGCTTATGTAACAAAACGTGATGCTCTGGAAAATGAAATGCAGTCGAAATTCCAAACATATTCAATGTATAAAACTCAGCTGCAGGCAGCAAAGGCAAAAATTCAAGAATGTACTCCTGCATTCACTATAATTCAGGGATCAACAGTTCCTATTAAGCCAGCAGGACCAAAACGAATGATTTTTGTCGCAGCAATGATGATACTCACAGTTCTTGGTGAGTCAGTATATTTCTTACGCAAGTATATATTCTAAATTTACATTTCTTATACGATGACAGATTATCGTTCATCAATAAAATCAGGTATAATTTGGAATGCTGTAGCAAGCTTTGCACGTTACGGTTTGCAATTTGCAGCTGTAATGATTTTGGCTCGTCTGCTAACTCCAGATGACTACGGATTGGTAGGAGTTCTTACAGTGTTTATTACTGTCGCAGATGCTCTTGTCGATTCTGGACTCGGAGGTGCTGTTGTTAAAAAGGCTAATGCAACAGATATAGATTTCTCTACTTTGACTGTTTACAATTTTTTTGTATCAGCAATTATATATTTGTTGTATTATTATTCGGCTCCTTACGTGGCTGATTATTATAATATGCCAGAATTAACGGGTTTGATGCGGCTGTATGCCTTGACAATTCTCGTATATGCTTTGACGGTTGCCCCAAGGGCATACTTAACAAAATGTTTACGATTCAAAGCGATTGCTTTATTAAATACATTTGCAGGAGCAATAGCACTAGTTGTTGCAATAATTCTCGCATACAATGATTTTGGTCCATATACAATTGTTTGGCAATATTTAATCAATTCTATAATATTCTCTGTCGGCACAATATTTATGGCTAAATATAAGTTTAGTCTTAGATTTTCATGGGAATCTTTCAAGGAGCAATTTAATTTTGGTTTTTATACTA
>JAGHSE010000063.1 GCA_018066015.1 Candidatus Colivivens equi | reverse complement strand
GCCTCATATTGAGTTTTCACCAGATGGCAGAGAGCATTATTTCTTCTATATAGGCTCATCTAACCACATATTTGAATTTGGGGAAAGGGTATATATTAGAACTGCAGGATATTGTGACGAACCAGGTAGGTTTGCTTTGGTGCTGACATATTTGTTAGCATTGAACGAGTTTACCTACAAGAAGAACTATATCAGAATATTATTATGTGTAGCAGGCTTCCTGACTTTTTCTGCGGCGTTTTTTATTACTTTAGTGCCAATAATCTATTATTGGATAATTCATAATATTATAAACCGCAAAGCTGTCATTATATCAGGGTTACTGGGAGCTGTTGTTGTATTTGTTTATTTGCAAACTGTTGAGAATGAGATTCAAGAGAATATTAGTGATGCTTTTGAAACAATGGTTTCTAGTCGATTTGAGATAAGAGGTGACGGTAAGTTTCAAGGAGATAACCGTTCGGAAGCTATGGATACTCAGTTAGAAGCATTCTTACATTCTCCTATTTTAGGAAACTTAGGCAAAGGTGTGGAATTTGAGTCAAAACATAAGATCTGGACTCCGACTTTTCTTTCGGGTATGGCTCATTATGGATTGTTTAGTTTGGGGTTCTACCTGCCATTTGTATTGCTTATGATGAAATACAGAAAAACAAGCAAGAAATGGCTGTTTATTGCCATAGGTCTTAATTTTCTTCAAAGGCCGGAAATAGAGCATATGTTTTTCCTGACAGTTCTTTCATTGATATACTATATTCAATATTTTGAGAGACCAGAAGGAGAAGAACTTGACCTAGAATTACCGTCGAGTAGAAAATCTTTATTATCTCGATAATGAAAGCATCGGTCTATCCTTTAGAAAGAAACACTTGGATAACTTTCTTCGTTAAGTCTGTATGTATGCTGTTTGTCTATTTTTTCTGCTTGAGCAGCAAGGCTGTTTCAGCAGGCATCTTGTAAAACTCAAGCTACATCTTTTCTCCGTACATGACAATCATTTTCGCATTAACGTCATCCGTCTTTATTACAGCCTTCACCATTCGAGCAAAATGTTTTATTTGCTTTGGATTGATTAAGCTCGCCCATATTCCTGCCTTGTCAAGGAGACATAATTGAAGGAAATAATAATTACCTGTCGCTTCCATTGCACAGTGTGAGTTGTTTGAATCTGGACTTTGGATAAAAATCATGGAATTTCTTTGAATCATTTTTGAAGATTTTGGCCCTATACACATTTCCTAATGGATATGCTGCACCAAATGAATCCTTTCTGATGTCAATGTCGATGAATGTCATAATCATTTATTTTAATTTGTTACAAAGTATCTGATAAACTAGCGTCGCAAATACGGGGTAAAAGTCCAACGAACTATCCAACCCTAAGATACATAGAAACATGTGGCTAATTGTCCAAAACGGTTCTAATAAACCAACGGATACTAGGTCCTTATCATGTTTTGTTTTTTTAGATAAATAAGTTTTTATTCATTTGTTTAATATACGACAAATACTGTTTTGTTATATTACGTGTTCAATTTTATTAAGTCAATATATGAATCTATACTTATTCCCAGCTTTAGCTTCATTAGATGATGGCTATGGAATTGCAGTTGAATCAGATTTTCGCAGGTGTGATCCATCTGATGAAGATATTGTTGTATGGAGAAATAGATATAATAATGTGAAAGCCCTTTATATAAAAGACAAACACTATATAATAGACCAGAATCCATTTATTTCTTGGAGAAGTATCGTCAATACTTTGAAAAGAACTAACCGCTCAGAGATAAAATGTGCAGATTTAGAATTCCTCAAAGGTAAAGTCTTTGATAAAATCTTCTGTGGAGACGTATGCTATTATAATGCTATTCGCAAGATGTTTCCTAATAAGGAAATTACTGTAAGATTCCATAACTGTTTTGCTCGAATATACGAACGAAAAAGAATAACTAATAGACATCTGGATATTATGTATTCAATAACATTGCGAAATATGTATCGCTTGGAGCGGAAAGTTATGCTTGATGATAACACCAAGAAGATATTTATATCTGAAGAGGATAGGGCTTTCTATACATCCCATTTTGGGAAATATCTAGATTCTGAGACATGGCAGATTATGCCATCAAAAGAGAAAATGGAATCAAATCAGAAGAAGGTGTTGAACATTAGGCCTTTGTTAGTATGGTTTGGTGGGGTTGATTCTCATAAGAAAGCATCTATTGATTGGTTTATAAACTCAGTATATTCAGATGTAAAAAAGAAAGTTCCTGAGGTAGAGTTCCACCTATATGGTGCTAATACAGATAAATACAATTATCCTGAGAATAAGATATTTGGACATGGTTTATATAAAGGGGATGATAATGTCCCTGTTAAGGATGCGCTTTATATTAACCCCGATATTATTGGAGGTGGTGTTAAAATGAAGTTAATTACGTATTTTGAATGTGGGATGCCATTTATTTCTTCTATATTTGGATTCGAGGGATTCTCTCAAACTTTAGTTGATAACAAGTTTTGTTTTGTTGTCGAAGACGATGATTGGGTAGATACGATAATCTCCTTGCTAAAGAACAATCAGACCATTGTCTGAACATT